>CAMNFR010000007.1 GCA_946537305.1 uncultured Lachnospiraceae bacterium
AGCCGGCGCGGCGGGGATCGTGGTGATCTCCCCCACCCCCTTGGCGCCGTAGGCCACGCCCAGAAGCTCCTCCTTCTCCACGTACATGGCGTGGATTGTCGGGATCTGCGGCGCCCTCAGCAGACCCAGGGTACCGAATTTTGATTTCGGCACGCAGTCCTCCAGGCGGAAATCCTCCGTAAGAGCATATCCCATGCCCATCAGCACGCCGCCCTCGATCTGCCCCTGTATGGAGATGGGGTTGATCACCTTGCCGGCATCATAGGCCGCATAGATTTCGGTCACCCGACCGTCATCGTCCAGCACGGCCACGTTGCTGGCATAGCCGTACGCGATATGGCTCTTGGGGTTGCTGCGCTTTGCGCCCAGCTTATCCGTGGGCTCAAAGTATTCGTAGCGGAAGGTATATCCTTCCAGCGCGTCGATGGCTGCGCCAAGGTCCGCTACAGGCGCTCCGGCCCAGGCGGTCTGTGTTCCGCGCTTTCCGTAGGTCCCCTGGTTCAGTCCGCTGCCCTTCGCATAGATCTCTCCGTCTTCCGACACGCGGATGACCGGGCTCAGGAAGGGCCCGCCCAGACTTCCCGGCGCAAACAGCGTGGAAGTTCCGTACTGGGCTTCCGCATTGTCCGCCGCGCGGGGGCTGATGTATCCCGGGGCCTTGGAGAGGACCGCCAGAATATCCTGTCCTGTTTCCGCCGCCATCTCCGCCGCCTTCATGGCATCCCGCAGCAGGAAGGCCGCGCCGCGCACCGCCTCCCCGGTTAGCAGGGTCTGGCGGGAACCGGAGGTTGTTCCGGAATCCGGCGCGTTTTCTGTATTGGAGATGCCGTTTCTGATGCGGGAAAGCGGCAGCCCGGTGGCCTCCGCCACATCCTGACAGAACACGGTCAGACATCCCTGACCGATATCCGACGCCGCGCTGTAGATGGTGACCACACCGTTTTCTATGGTCAGTCTGGCGCGGCCGGCATCTGGCAGGCCTACGCCCACGCCGGCATTTTTCATGGCACAGGCGATACCGGCCCGCCCGGGATGGGCGTCAAAGTAAGGCTTTACAGCCGTCAGTGTTTCTTTCAGTGCCGTGGAAGGATCTGCGATCTGCCCGTTGGGCAGCACCTTCCCGGGCTCTATGGCATTGCGCCAGCGGATCTCCCACGGGGAGATCCCCACCTTATCCGCCAGCACATTGATCAGGGATTCCAGGGCGAATTCGCTCTGACAGACCCCGAAGCCGCGGAAGGCACCGGCCGGCGGATTATTGGTATAATAGCCGTAGCCGCGGATATCTGTATTCTGATAACAGTACGGTCCTACGCTGTGGGTGCAGGCGCGCTCCAGCACCGGTCCGCACAGGCTGGCATAGGCGCCGGTATCAAAATTGATCTCACAGTCCAGACCGGTAAATATACCGTTCTCATCGCATCCCAGCGTAAAGGTCCCCACCATGGCGTGGCGCTTCGGATGGAAAGCAATGGATTCCGCCCGGGTGAACTTCACCTTGACAGGACGGCCGTATTTCACGGCTGCCAGCGCGGCGATATGCTGCGCGGAGACATCCTCCTTGCCGCCAAAGCCGCCGCCGATCAGCTGGTTTTCCACCACCACGCGGGAAGGCTCCTTGTCCCAGCCGAACATGTGAAGAATCTCCTTGCGGGAATCATAGGCTCCCTGGTCCGTGGAAAGCACCTTGACGCCGTTCTTATAAGGGAAGGCCACCGCGCACTCCGGCTCCAGGAAGGCATGCTCTGTGAACGGTGTACGGAAGGTTTCCGTGACTACATGGGCGGAGGACGCCAGTGCCTTGGCCGCATCCCCGCGCACCACGTGCCGCTGCTGGCACAGGTTCCCGGCCGAATGTACCTTCGGGGCTTCCGGTGCCCGGGCTTCTTCGATGCTTCGCACGGGCGTCAGTTCTTCGTAATCGATCTCGATCAGTTCTTTGGCTTTTGCCAGAATATACGGAGATTCTGCCGTTACCAGACAGATGGCATCTCCCACGCAGCGGGTGATCTCTCCCTCCGCGATCATCACATCCCAGTCCTGCTGAATGTGCCCGACCTTATTGCAGGGCACATCCGCGGCGGTCAGCACGCCCAGAACGCCGGGTAGTGCCAGCGCCTTCTGGGTGTTGATCTTCAGCACCCGCGCCCGCGGATATTTGGACCGCACGGCGGAGGCATAGGCCATGGGCGGCATGCCCGCTTCCACGATGGTGCAGGCGTTGCAGCCGGGGTCGTCCTTCCGGTAGATATTCATGCCCGGGGTCAGGCGCGCGCGGGAAATTTCCTCTGTGCTCCAGCCGGCCTCTTCCGCCAGCCCCTCCGGGTGATCCATCGGCACAAAGAACTCCGGACCGATATCATCCGGATACTTTCCGTAGCCCAGGGTCTTCCGGCGCACATCCACGCGGAAGGCGCGGGCGCTCACGCCGTACTTTTCACCCTTTTCCAGGTCATCAATCTCCTTTTCGCCCCGCAGAATGGCAGCGGCGGCGGAGATTCCTTCAATAATTTTCTTATATCCCGTGCAGCGGCAGATATTGCCCTTCAGCGCAGCCTTGATCTCTTCCTCCGAAGGATCCGGATTTTTATCGATCAGTGCTTTTCCGGCCATCACCATGCCGGGAATGCAGAAGCCGCACTGTACGGAGCCGGCGGAGCCGAAGGCGTACACGAAGGCCTCTTTTTCACGCACGGACAGGCCCTCTACCGTGATGATCTGCTTTCCGTCCGCACGCTTTGTGTTCAGGATGCAGGCCTTCACAGCCTTTCCATCCGCCACGATGGTACATGTCCCGCAGGCACCCTCAGAGCATCCGTCCTTTACGGAATACAGCTTCAAATCATCTCGCAGGAACCTCAGCAGAGGCTTTTCCTCCTCTGTGGTGTATTCCTTGCCGTTTACTGTAAATGTATAGGACATAGGGTTTCTTCCTCCCCTCTTCCTGCTTTATATGACCTCAGTTCCGGCGGTATAGATACGAAGATTTCCTTTCTCACGCCGCCAAAGCTTTCCGGCCTCACGCTCTAAAATGGCTTCCAGCGCGCCGCCGGCGATAGCCAGTGATTTATCCGATACGGTGGTGAAATCCGCAGCCGCGCCGCGGGGGTCCACGTCGCCGGCCTTCATCCCTTCATAAACGGTCAGGCCGGTGGGGAGCATCCCCCTGATCATGCCGTCCGTCTGCGCCAGCACCGGAACACCGTTCACGCTGGCTACGCGGTCACCCTTCTTCACCAGATCCCCGATCTTACGCTCCGCGCAGAAAATACCGTCCGCGGAGGCCCGCAGCAGTCTTTCCGCGCCGCGCCCCGCGATGACACCGGGCACGCCGGTGTTGGCGATGGCAGTCCCCTGACGGATGACCCGGCCCAGGGTATGGCCGCGCTTGGTCTCTATGACGGCATGGCAGTCCACACCGACCGTAAAGCCAGGGCCAACACCGATCACCGTAGAAGCGTCTTTAATGGACGTGCCGGTATTTTTCTTGGCCATAATGGCATCCACCAGGACCTCCGGCCGCACTTCCTTCAGCGATCTTGCCTCCGGGTCCGCCAATACCGGGATTACGCCTTTGCCCAGCCACATCAATGCCTCGCGGGCGTTCTCCGCCCGCACGGCATAGACATCCTCCACGCGGCACTTCCCCAGACGGATCGCTTCCGAAAAGCATACCGTCCGGCGCACCGCTGTGGGTTCCGGTAGATCTGTCATGATCACGGAAAAATGCGACCGGTACAATCTAAGCGCAATTCCGGAAGCCAGATCGCCGGCTCCTTTTATATAAACAATCATGTTTCATCCTACCCTTTTATTGCTTCCGCTCCCCCCGAAGGGAACGAACTTACAGAAGATATCCGTAATCGGCTTTTACAGTGCGGATCAGGGCCAGAATGCCTTCCGGCAGACCGCAGTCATCGCGGCAGATATCATAGTCCGCTGCCTGTCCGAACAGCCGCACGCGCGCGGTACCTTCGTCTATCATCAGGAAGCCGGAGTTTTCACTGTCTGCGAAATCCTCCTCGCTCCAGAACAGCGTGAATTTATCCTTATACGGCCGTCCGCTCCAGGGGCAGAACACCGCGCAGTTGCCGCACTCGTTGCACATGCCGTCTACGTGCAGAATCTGAGGCATCTCCATGCCGGGCACGGAAATGACCACATTCGCCCGGTTGGGGCAGACATCCGCGCAGACCTCGCAGATCTTCGGGCAGCCAAGGCAGCGGTCATCCGCGGCAGGGCAGGCAGCATCCTTCAGCTCGCCCTTCTTCGCGAGGGCACGTTCTGCCGGAAGCTCTTCGTTGGCCGTGGCATAGCGGTCAAAGGAAACGCCTGTGATGGCCTTGGTGATGGTGATGGCATCGGCAATGGCTTTTACGACCGTGGCCGGACCTCTGCGTCCATCGCCCGCTGCGTAGATGCCGCGCACGGTGGTCATCAGATCGGCATTGACGACCGGTCTCCCCTTCCCATCCAAATCCACACCGGAGGCCTGGTACAGGGAGCCATCCACCTGCTCGCCCACGGCGGTGATGACGGCCGTGGCAGGAATCTGCTCCTTCCTGCCGGTCCCTACGGGGCTGCGGCGGCCGGAAGCATCCGGAGCGCCCAGCTCGCAGATCTCACAGGTCAGCAGTCCGTCCTGCACGCCTTCCGGCGCCAGAAGTTCGCGGAATTCCACGCCATCTTCGAGGGCCATCTGCAGCTCCTCTTCCTCCGCCGGCATGTAGCGGCGTGTACGGCGGTATACCAGGCGGACGTTTTCCACACCAGGCACCCGCTTTGCAGCGCGGGCGACATCCATGGCGGTGTTGCCGCCGCCGATGACCACGACATCCGTTCCCAGCTGTACGCTCTCCGGCGCTGCCTTGAAGGCCTCCAGGAATTCCAGCGCATCCAGGGACTCCCCGTATTTCAGGGCAGGTCTTCCGTGCGCCCAGGCACCGATGGCCATCACGATATCCGTATAGCCTTCCTGCTTCAGCTCTTCTGCGGAGGCAATCGTTCTGCCGGTCACCAGCCTGGCGCCGTATGCCAGGCAGAGGGCTACGTCCTTATCCAGCGCTTCATCGCTGATGCGGAAGCCCGGGATTACATAGCGGGGCACGCCGCCCGCTTTATCATTCTTTTCAAACAGGGTCACATCCGCCCCGGCCCGTGCCAGGAAAGCGGCTGCTGCCAGGCCCGCAGGGCCGGCGCCTACCACAGCTACCTTCTTCGCGGCATCTCCGCAGGCGGTGCAGGCCGTTCCTGCCGTCCCTTCGCGCTTTTCAGCCGCCAGTGTAGGCAGTACCGCGTCAAACGCTGCTTCCGCCGCGGCCAGCTTGACCTCACGGATATGTACGCTGCTCTCGTAGTGGTTTCTCATGCAGCGCTCACCGCAGGTGTGCGGGCAGAGCGTACCGGTGGTAAACGGAAGGGCATTGCGCTCCAGAATAATGCGAAGCGCATCCTCTTTCCGTCCCTCTTCCATCGCGGAAAGATATGCCGGAATATCCTGCTCGATGGGACATCCGCCCCGGCAGGGTGCCGTAAAGCAGTTCATCAGCGGCAGTGCCTCGCCGTTCTTTCTTTCCGGAAGGGGCTTGATGGGCTTTTTGCCGCGCGGCGTGGTCACGGAATATTCTACCAGTGCGGCTACCTTTTCCGCATCCACACCGGCAAAGCGCTCACATCCGCAGTTCATCAGAAGCTCACCGATCTGGGACATGCGCTGGTATCCGCCGGGCTTTAACACGGTGGTCGCCATGGTGATGGGCCAGATGCCCGCGTCAAAGATCTTCTTAATGTTGAAGAAATCCGCGCCGCCGGAATAGCTGATGCGAAGCTTGCCGTTATACTGCCGCGTAATGCGATCCGCCAGCTCAATGGTCAGCGGGAACAGGCTGCGGCCGGACATGTACATTTCTTCGGAGGGAAGCTCTCCCGCCGCCACGTCCACCGGGAAGGTGTTGGTCAGCTTAATGCCGAACTCCAGGCCTTTTTCATCGCACAGCTTCTGAAGCCGCTCGAACATGGGGACGGCGTCCGCCCACTGCAGATCCTCCAGGAAGTGATGATCATCAAAGGCAATGTAATCGAATCCCAGGGAGTCCAGGCGCTTTCTGGCAAATTCGTATCCAAGAAGCGTCGGGTTGCACTTAATAAAGGTATTCAGGTTCTTTTCTTCGATCAGATAGGTCGCGATCCGCTCGATCTCCGCGGGAGGACATCCGTGAAGGGTGGACTCCGTGATGGAATTGGAGATGCGGGCAGGAATGGCCAGAACGTCCTCTTCGGTGACATTCTTCAGCAGTCCGTCCTTGACGGCCTGCAAACATACCCGGATGGCTTCCTGGAATACTTCCGTGCCGGAGGCATCCTTCATCTCCTCGATATAGCGGTCGACCTTGGGGGTCTTGATGCCCTCCAGATCGTAGCCCACAGACATGTTGAAAACAAAGGCATCCGGATCGCCCAGGGCCAGCTCCTTGGCCAGGACCTTGCAGACCACCCAGGCCTTTACGTATTCCGCGTAGGCCTGCGGCACCGTCAGTTCCGTGGACCACTCGCAGTTGTAGCATTCGTCCGCCGCCACAATACAGGGCTTGGGCACGCAGGCAGAAAGCTCCGCGCCGTCCATTTTCTGGACGGTCTTCAGTTCAAAGAAACGGGAGCCCGCCGCATAGGACGCAATAATGTTCTGTGCCAGCTGCGTATTAGGTCCTGCGGCCGGGCCGTAGGGGGACTCAATTTTTTCATCATAGATGGGCAGTGCCTGCCCGTTCGTGTACCGTACCAGTTTGGAAACGCCGAAAATGCTTCCATCCTTCCGGTATTCCTCCAGTATCCAGTGCAAAAGATGTTCAAAAGACATAGGCCGCATGATGTCGCTCATATTATCCTCCCCCCCTAATATTCTCTGTGGTTCAGCTCTCCCCACAGCTTCTTGCTCTGCTCCAGGGTCCAGGCATTGATCTTCTCTTCATCAATGCCGACGAATTCACGGTCCTTATACAGCACCTTTCCGTTGATAATGGTGGTGCGGCAGTTCTTGCCCATCATGCCGAAGATCATGTGGCCGTCCACATTTTCATCCGAGAACGGCGTGAAGGGCTTATAATCCATCACGATGACATCTGCCGCGGCGCCTTCCTTCAGGATGCCCAGCGGCTTTTCAAAGTACTTCGCCGCGATTTTCCGGTTGTTTTCGAACAGCATGGTCACATCCTCGCCCCAGGCAACATTCGGAAGGGCCGCATTGTGACGCTGGATGATCAGGAACACCTTCAGGCTCTCCAGCATGTCGTGGGTGTAGGCGTCCGTTCCCATGCCCACGGTGATTCCCTTGGCCATCATCTGCAGCACCGGCGCGCAGCCAACGGCATTGCCCATGTTGGACTCCGGATTGTTCACGACCATGGTGCCGGTATCCTTAATGATATCCATCTCCGCCGGGCTTACATGGATGCAGTGCCCCAGCAGGGTCTTTTCTCCCAGCAAGCCGTTATACAGCAGGCGGTTGACGGGGCGGCAGCCGTAATTTCTCAGGCTGTCGTAGACATCGTTCATGCCCTCTGCTACATGGATGTGGAAGCCGGTCATGCCGTCGTTGGCTTCTACCATCTTCCGGAAGGTCTCATCCGAGATGGTGAAAAGCGCATGGCCTCCGAACATGGCCTTGATCATATCGTCGTTTTCTGCCTTGGCCCAGCGGGCAAAATCTGCATTTTCCTGAATGCTCTGCGCCGTTTTTTCCGCGCCGTCTCTTTCGGAAACTTCATAGCAGAGGCAGGAACGGATGCCCAGTTCTTTAGCAACGTCCTTGATGGCGAACAGGGATCCGGGAATCTCGCAGAAGCTGGCGTGGTGATCAAAAATGGTGGTCACGCCGTCCCGGATGCAGTCCAGAATGGTGGCATAGGCGCAGGCCCTTGTGCCGTCCAGCGTCAGATGTCTGTCGATGGCCCACCAGGTGCCGTCCAGTACCTCAAAGAAATTGGTGGGATTGTTCCCGGCGATGGAAAGGCCTCTGGCCAGTCCGGAATAAATATGTGTATGTGCATTGATCAGCCCCGGCATGATGATGCCGCCGTGGGCATCCACGAATTCCGCCTGCGGGTACGCTGCCTTCATGGCTTCGTATTCTCCCACTGCCAGGATCTTTTCGCCTTCAATCACGACCGCGCCATCCTTCAGATAAGGGCGGTCCGCATCTCTTGTAATAACCTGTCCGTTTCCTACCAGCAGCATAAGCGTTTCCTCCTTTCTGCCTTTCTATTCCTTCGGCAGAATGATATTCAGCACGACCGCCATGATGGTGGCGATCACAACAGGGGATTTACCAAAGATAATGGTCACGGCCGGCGGGAACAGCTGACATAGTGTGGCCAGCGCATTCGAGATAATGATGGCCGGCGTCACGCAGCCGACGATCATGGCTACGAGATGCTGCAGGGCCAGGGACAATGTCTGGTGAAAAGGCGGCCTTCTTCGCCTTATCCGTTTTGCCGTTCATTTACGAAAAGTGGTACCATTTCGTTGTCATCTACAGTATACCACGGAAAAATCTAATTTTCAATGATTATTTCAAAAAATTTTTTAGTTATAAAAATTTTTAAATGCCGGCCCGTGGAGTCTCCCGCGGGCCGGCATTTTTTACTGATTTCTCTGTAGCATTGTTTTTTTGACGGCGCGAAGAATATTGTCGTACCCGGTACAGCGGCACAGATGCCCGGAAAGCAGCTTTCTCAGCTCCTCATCCGTGTAGATCTCGCCCCGCCGCAAAAAGCACTCCGCCTCCATAAGGAAGCCGGGCGTACAAAAGCCGCACTGAATGGCCGTTTCCTCCACAAAAGCCTGCTGCAGATCGGAAAGTTCTCCGTCCGGCCCTACCAGGCCTTCTACGGTCTCGATCTCTTTTCCATCCGCCCAGATGGCCAGGTAAATGCAGGAATTGTAGCATTCCCCGTCGATGATGACCGCACAGGCGCCGCACTCGCCCACCTCGCAGCCTTTTTTCACAGAGGTCAGACTGTATTCATTTCGGAGCATATCCGCCAGAGATGCCCGCACATCTACCATGGCGGACCGTTCCTTTCCGTTAATCCGGCAGGTCACCAGCTTATATTGACTCATAGTTCACCTCCGCTTCTGCTCACGGCCTCACGGAACGCCCGCTCCGCCATGGTGGAACACAGATGCAGCCGAAGATCCTTCGACGCGCGCCAGCTATCCCGGGGCTGAACATCGGCAAGAACGGCTTTTCCGATCTCTCCGGGCAGCGACGCTGTAAGGGCCTGCCCGCGGAAGGTATTTTCGGTACTTTCCGCCCGGCGAGGCACCGGTCCCGCTACGCCAAAGGCAATACGAAGATCCTCCAATGTCTTCTTATCCTCTGACAGCTTTACATTCACGGAACAGCCTGTCGTGGCGATTTCCATCGCCCGCCGCATACCATACTTAATATAGAAACCTTTATAGCCCTCCCACGCCTTTCGGGGAATGCGGATGGAGGTCTGCAGCTCGCCCTCTCTCAAATCCACCTTCCCGGCACTCAGATAAAAGTCGCGAATGGGCATCCGCCGGATGCCCTCCGGTCCGGTCAGCTCTATGATCGCATCCCAGGCAAACAGGGTAGATGCTGAATCCGCGCTGGTCACGCCGTTACAGGTGTTCCCGCCGATGGTCCCGATGGCGCGGATCTGCGGTCCGCCCACCATGTCCACGGCTTCCCCAAGAACACCGATATGCTCGCGGATCAGCGGATCCGCCGTAATATGCGCAAAGGAGGTCAGGGAGCCGATCACCAGTGTCCCGTCCTCTTCCATATGTACGCCGCGCAGCTCATCCAGCCCGAAAATGCTGATCAGGTCCGCACCGGCCAGCTTTCCTTCCCGTATTTTAATCAGAACATCGCTGCCGCCGGCAATAATGACGGCCTGCGGATGTTCACACCGCATCCGTACCGCTTCCTCCACGGTCTTCGGCTCATAAACAGTACCGATATCGTACATCAGATCAACCCCTTCCGTGTGAATTCCTGATACAGCAGGTGCGGCCGCATGGGAATTTCATGACAGGCCACGCCCGTGGCATTCAGGATGGCATTCCGGATGGCCGGCGCCACCGGGACTACCGGCGGTTCGCCCAGTGCCTTGGTGCCGTACGCGCTGGTAGGCTCCGAATTTTCCACAAAACGCACCTCAAGGTTCGGATGATCCATAAAGGTGGAAAGCTTGTAATCCAGCAGGTTGCCGTTCAGCAGCCGCCCGGTCTTCGGATCATACAGCATCTTTTCCGCCAGGGCATAGCCGATGCCCATGCTCATGCCGCCCTGCACCTGTGCCCGGGCAAGCGCCGGATTCACGATACGGCCGGCATCATGAACATTGATGATATCCAGTACCTTGACCTGGCACATGGGAATATCCACCTCTACCTCCGCAAAGCAGCAGCCAAAGCTGTAGGCATTGGTCTTGATCTGGGTGGATTTTTCCATGGTCAGATGCTCATTGTGATCCAGATCATACAGTACCGTGGTCGCCAGCTCTCCCAGCCCCATCAGCACGCGCCCGTCGGTGGTGCGGATGATCTTCGCGTCCTGAATATCCATCAGGTACGGCTGCATGCGGGTATACCGGTAGGCTACCTCCAGAATATGACGCTTGAACTCTTCCGCGCACCCGCGGATGGCCATGCCGGCCGCATAGGTCTGGCGGGAGGCATAGGCGCCGGTGCCGTAAGGGGTCACATCCGTATCCTGACAGGATACCACGTGCACCATCTCGAACGGGATGCCAAGCGTCTCCGCGGCCATCTGCGCAAAGGCTGTATCCGCGCCCTGGCCGATTTCCGTCTCGCCCACCTGCAGCTGAATGGAACCATCCTGGTTCATGACCATGCGGCAGGCCGAAGTCTCCAGCGAAATGGGCCAGACGGCCGTGTTATACCAGAGCACGGCAACGCCCACGCCGCGGCGGATATCGCCGGTCTGGTGCTGATACTCCTTATATTTTCGTTCAAAATCGATATATTCCGATCCCACGTCCAGCGTCTGGTTAAAGCTGTCCGCATAGAGCTCGTTCTTGGAGAAAGGATCAAAGTAGCCCTTCTGCATCAGATGCGCCCTGCGGTAGGCCAGCGGGTCAAGGCCCAGCCTCTGCACAATATCCTCCGTGTGGGATTCCATGGCAAAGACCGCCTGCGGCATGCCGTAGCCGCGCATGGCGCCGCCCACCTGGATATTGGTAAAGACCGTCCAGCCGCGCACATCTATGTTTTCACAGGGATAGAGCTGAGGAATAGAGCCCATACCTTTGGCGCAAATAGAATGCCCGTGGGAGGCATACGCCCCCTGGTTGGACCAGCAGTCTGCCTTTCTGGCCACCAGCGTACCATCCGGCCGCAGCCACGAGGTGATATGATAACGGATCGCGTGGCGCACACGGCAGTTGGCAAAGGTTTCTTCGCGCTGGCATTCCAGCCGGACCAGCCGGCCGCCCACCTGCGTGGTAAGCCAGGCGCACAGCGGCTCGTACAGCGCGTCCTGTTTATTTCCAAAACCGCCGCCTATGTATGGCTTCACCAGCCGGACCTGTCCCCACGGCACGCCCAGCGCTTGTGCAATACAGCGTCTTGTGATATGCGGGATCTGCGTGGAGCTGGTCACATGAACGCGGCCGCCCTCCTCCCAGGCAAAGCACGTGGCATTTTCGATATGGCAGTGCTGCACGGTAGGCGTCTCATACCATCCGTCCACACAGATCAGTCCAGGCTCCTTGATGGCCTCCTCCACATTTCCCTTGTGGATCTCCGTGTGTTTCAGCACGTTGCCGGGAAATTCTTCATGCAGCAGCGGCGCGCCTTCCTTCATGGCCTCCTGCGGGTCCAGCACAAAGGGAAGCTCCTCGTACTCCACCTTCAGCGCGCGGACCGCCTGTACCGCCGCCACCTCTGTCTCCGCGATGACAGCCGCCACGTCATCCCCGTAATAGCGCACATGCTTTTCCAGCACATGGCGGTCCGAAATATCCTGATGCTCCGGCTCCGTGGACCAGGGATGTCCCGCCGTGGGGAACGTGCGCTCCGGCGCGTCAAAGCAGGTCAGGATCTTTACCACCCCGGGAATCTTTTCTGCCTCCGAGGTGTCAATGGACTTTACCAGCGCGTGCGTGACCGTCGAATGACAGATCTTTGCCACCAGCGCATTGCGGTCGCACAGGTCATCCGTATACTTTGTCCTGCCGGCGGCCTTGTCCAGAGAATCCGGCCTTATAATGCTTTTTCCAACAACCATCTTGGCTTCCTCCTTTCTCTTTTCCAGAGGAACAAATTCGCGTTTGCGGTTTTTTCCTTCTCTTGTCATAAATATACGGCTTTTATGCAATAATGTCAATCCATTTATGGTGACAAGGGGGTGACAAGGGGGGTGACAAGGGGACGTACCTGGTGTCACACACATTGCAAATCAATGTGTGTGACACCAGGTACGTCCCCTTGTCACCCGCCCCTTGTCACCTGTGTGCTCCCATTATTTTTTCTTATTGATATCGATATAACTGTACAGCGTAAATTTGCTGATGCCGAAGTACTGAGAGATCCGATCCCCGGATTTGGTGATTAGGAACGCGCCGGCATCGTTCAGGAAACGGATGGCGCGGACCTTTTCTTCTTTGGTCATCAGTGCCGGCTGCTTTCCGATCAGCTTCACGCTCTGTTCAATCAGGCTGTCCAGCAGTTCATTGACCGTGTTGGGAATTTCCTGATCGTCCTTTTCCTCTTCCTCCTGTACCTTGATGAGGCTGCTCAGCCCTTCCTCCAGATTGACCAGCTTGGTAATATCGTAATTGATCCCGAACAGGAACCGGTAGGAACCATCCAGCCCGCGGATATACATGGTGGAGGATTTCAGTATACGACCGTCCCGGGTACGGGTAAGATAGCAGTACTTGTCGTCCAGATTTTTGCCCTCATTCAGCGCGCGCATGGTCTGCAGCACCACCTTAGAGGGTCCGTCCCCCTCTTTTCTTCCGGAAATACCCCCGTTTTCAATATAGCAGATGGTCTTTTCGGGATCCTCTGCCTTCAGGTCGTGCACCACGACCTCACAATCCGATCCAAAATGTGCGCCGACACCCTTGGCAATCTCGATCAGGGTATCCAAAATGATTTTATCGCTTTCCATTGTCATCGCCTGTTCCTCCCGGCGCCTGTGCCTGTTATCGTTGCAAAACGTGCCTGTCCTACTTTCGAAAATATTATAATATCTGAACAAAATTTATCATATCTTTCGTTTTTTGTCAATGAATTTCCCAATACATGTATAGAAGCAATGAAAAAAGCTGCCCCCGGGGGGAACAGCTTTCTTATAGTTATGTCTTCACAAAAAGACCATCTTCGCAAAAAGCGAAGGCCGATATTTACTCCTCGTCTTCCTTCGGCATCGCCAGCTTTGCTCTCTTGTTGGCACGCCATACGTACAAGCCCAGGGAAAGGCCGATAACGCCGTATACCATAAAGGTACGGAAGTACTCACCCAGTGCAGCCTGACCAAAGACCGCTTTACCGATCTCGGGGCTGAGGATGAACATCGCGTGGAACAGCAGGCATCCGGTCACGGCCTGGCCGATGGTCGCCTTATCTACGGAGGCGCCGCCGACAAGGATGGCCGCCACGGAGAAGTAACCCACGTTGTTATGAGCCGTATAGGTGTTCAGGGTACCCATGTTCTGCAGGTAGATGATCATGCCCCAGGCAGCCAGCACGGTAGAAATAACGGTCGCGATCACACGGGTGCGGTCCACGTTGATACCGTTGGCTTCTGCGATGGTCTGGTTCATACCGCAGGAACGGAAATCCTGACCCAGCTTGGTGTTCATGATCCACTGGTTGAAGATGGCCAGCGCCGCGATGACCAGCATCAGCACCACCGGTACCTGACGGACATCGTTCATGGGGCCGCCGGTCATAAGCTGCATCACAAAGTATGCCAGCACGCCTGCTGCCAGGATCACATATACCCAGAACTTCAGCGGATTCATCTTGTAGCTCTGTCCTTCTACCTTCGGCTTGCGGATGAACTGATTCCACAGCACGAACAGCAGCACGAACGCAGCCGCCGCGATCATAAAGGGAACAAAGGGGATCTGCAGCAGGTTATCCAGCGCATAGGTGGTGCTTCCCATATCCACGCTCATACGAATGCCCACGCCGTCGTACAGGATCATGGGATGCGCAGCCGCCACGGGAATCACGGCACCGATCAGGAACAGAACGATGAACTGATATACACCGTTACCAAAGTAACCGACGATCAGGGAGGCGATCATTTCCTGTCCCTTCGTCTTATTGTACAGCGTACCCGTCAGCCAGCCGATGATGGCTGCGATGGGAAGCGCGATCACGAACATCAGCAGAAGGCCGCCCAGGCCGCCGAAGGCTGTTCCGCCCACCAGTTCGCTGTTGATGCCCCAGTAGCGGACCGCGATAATGGCCAGCTGTCCGGCAATGGCACCCACGACGATACCGAAGTTCAGGCCCAGACCGGCGATGACCGGGATGATCAGTGAAAGGATCAGGAACGCATTCCGGTAGAAGCGGTTGCACAGCTCTGTAAAGAAGCCGTTCAGGCTCAGATCTTTGGCCGTCAGCATGCCCAGAATAATGAAGACCCAGAAGATGATGGTAACGATATTATCCAGCACCCAGTTCCCCAGATCGAAGGAAGAATCTCCTGTCAGTTTTTTCATCATATCATTCATTATCTGTCACCTCCGCTCTTCACCTTCGTCAGCGCATACAGGATAACGCCGTTCTGGATGATAATTCGCATGATATCCGAAAGATCCGTTCCGGTAAAGATTTGGTTCATGACCGGCATGGCCGTCGTCATCAGGCCCTGGAACAGGCAGACACCGATCAGCACGTTGGGGATGCTGGCCTTGCTGGCCGTGGCACCGCCCACCAGCACCGCCGCGACAGCCGGGAAGGCCATGTTCAGCGGGCCATTGTACAGCTGTGCGTAACCGTAGCCCTGAGAATACATAATGATACCCAGACCTGCCAGAATGGTGGAAAGGATATTGGCGATAATACGGTTCCTGTCGATATTCAGACCGGAAGCCTCCGCAAAGCGGGGATTCTGACCGCCGGCGAAGATCGCCATACCGGTCTTGGTACGGAAGAACAGCCAGGACAGCAGGCAGAAGAACGCCAGCACCAGGATCATGCCGGTAGGGAATTTGATTCCCGCGATCTCGAATGCCAGGAAATCCGACAGGATCTTATCTGCCTCAAAGCCCTTCATCTGAATGGTCTCACGCAGGCCGTTTCCAAGCATCCAGCCCATTTTCCGGTTGGAGAAGGGAATGGCCAGCCACAGGATGTTGAAGAACGCCACGATAGAGAAACCGGAATACGTGGCGATGGTCATCTCCGCGCCTTTAACCGCATTCATCAGCTGACCGTACAGCCAGCCGAGAATGATGCAGAAAACAATGCAGAGTACCGCGGAAGCACCCATCAAGGCCCATCCGGAAAAGTCAAACTGCATGCAGACGATCAGGGCCATCAGGCCGCCCTCAATACCCACAGGAAGGGCAAAGTTGGGACCGGTACCAGATTTGATGGCCGGCAGCATGGCCAGCACCAGCAGGCCGTTCATGCCGACACGTTTTAAAATATCTGAAATAAGCGTGGGGATCGACTGTCCCATCACACCGGCAGCGATCAGAAGCACCACCAGCAGCAGGCCCACGGCAAAGGTCGGGATCCCGATGCGATTGATGAAATCACCTATTTTTTTACCCATTTGCTTCACCTCCCGCTTTCTTCTGTGCCGCGCCGGCCGCCTTCATGGCTTCCTCCTTGGAGACACCGGACATCATCAGGCCGTAGACCTCATCCGAATCGAACGGCGAAAGCTCTCCTGCCACCTTGCCCTCACAGATGATGAGCACTCGGTCACAGATACTGCGCAGCTCCGCCAGCTCCGAACTGGTCATGATGACCGTCATGCCGCGTTTTTCCGCCAGGTCCTTCAGCAGATCCAGGATCAGCTTTTTGGCACCGATATCAATACCACGGGTAGGCTCCGAGACCAGAAGCAGCTCCGGATCCAGCGAGAGCGCCTTGCCCACGCAGACCTTCTGCTGGTTGCCGCCGGAAAGCGCGCCGGTATTCTGTGTTACGGACGTGCAGCGGATATCCAGATCCTTGACCATCTTTTCCGCATTCTCGCGGATAGCCTTGTCGTCGGTAAGCGTGAAGGGACCTACCTTCTTCAGGAACTTATTATGTACTTCCATTGCGGTAAAGGCAATGTTCTCTTCGATAGAGCTCTGCAGCAGAAGGCCTACGCCCTTTCTGTCCTCAGAAAGGAAGGCGACGCCCTTCTTCAGCGTCTCATTTGTCTTCATGACATCCAGCGGTTCTCCCTTAAAGGTCACCTTGCCGGTCACGGGATACATGCCCATCAGGCCGTTGGCAATACCAAGCTTGCCCTGTCCGGCCAGGCCGCCGATGCCCAGGATCTCGCCGCGATGTACATCAAAGGTCACGCCTTTGACTTCCTCACCGGGCATGTTGACCCGCAGATTATCCACGGTCATGATCTTCTCATCACTGACCTTGCGGTCTCCCTCTGCACGGTCCAGGGTAAGAGCACGGCCGACCATCAGGCGGGCGATTTCCGCCGCCGTAATGTTCTTTGTTTCTTCCGTGGCCACCCATTCACCGTCACGCAGGATGGTCACGCGGTCCGACAGGCGGATGATCTCATCCAGACGGTGGCTGATGAATACAATACCGATGCCCTGCGCCGCCAGCTTGCGGATGGCGTTCAGCAGATGCTCCGTCTCGCTTTCGGTCAGCACGGCCGTAGGCTCATCGAAGACCAGGAAGCGAATTCCCGTCTTATCGATCTCACGCGCGATCTCCACGAACTGCATATGCCCCACCGGAAGGCCATGGACTTTGGTATATTCCTCGATGTCCATGCCCATGGTATCCAGCGCCTTGCGGGCGTCCGTAGCCATGGCCGCATGCTCCAGAGATTCCATGCGCTTGCCGAACACCTTAGACATAAGGGAGGACTTGGTAATCTCGCGGTTGATCTTAATGTTTTCTGTGATCGTAAATCCCGGGATCAGCATAAACTCCTGATGCACCATGCCGATGCCCTGCATCATGGCATCGTGCGGATTCATGATCTTGGCATCCTCTCCGCCAATGCGAACTTCTCCGGTAAATCCGCCGGTGGAATGGATGACCGGCATACCGAAAAGAATATTCATCAGCGTGGATTTGCCGGCCCCGTTTTCTCCGATCAGGGCGTGGATCTCTCCCGGACGCACATCCATGTTGATGCCCTTAAGCACCGCGTGTCCGGAATATTCCTTTCCCACATTGACAAATTCAAGAATTCCGTTATTCAAAACGTATCCCCTTTCGTTTATAGTTTTCCTCTGCTGTGCCAGGGGGAAAGCCCCCATATTCCGATATCACCGTGACATGGAACCTTTCCCCTTGGCACACCCGGCTTCACGGTCCGCCGCAGACCATACTTTTATCTCGTTCGACGGCAGATCCAGTTTACCTAAAAAGCGGGAGGCACCGCTCCTGCGGGCCCCCCGCCAATAAGTTGCCTGGTAACCGGAATTATCTCTCTCTGGTAGGCTCGCCGAAGTTCAGGAAGCCCTGCAGATATACAAGATAGTTCTCATACTGCTTGCCGGTGGCCGGATCCTCGTAAGGCATCAGGGTAACATCGGTCTGGCAGTAGTCAGCGATCAGAGCCTGAATGGTAGGCATATCGCACTTGCCGACTTCGCCGTTCATCCACAGGAAAGCATACTCGGTGGTAGCTACGGTGTTGGCGATGGAAGCGGGCACGCTCCAGGTGGAGAAGTGACCCAGCAGATCGTCAGCTTCGAAGGTGGCGTTGATGGCATCGATGGTGGTCTGCAGACCGCCGATAACGTCTTCAGGAGACTCGATACCCAGAGCGCTGGGGAAGCCGTGATACGGGCTCGGGCAGCAAGGCAGCGCATAGTAAGCGCGAGCATCGCGAACGGCCTCGATCAGCGGAACCTGCATAGCGCAGTTGGTGGTGAAGAAGCAGGTATCTACGCCATACTTCTCGACCTGCTTCGGAACATCTTCCAGAATGAACTGCTGAGCACCGGAAACACCAGCATCAGAGGTGGGGTCGGGAGCAGTCTCATCGTGGAAAGTGATGCCCAGCTCGGCGCACTTGGCCTGGATCTTGTCGCGGCAGCCGGACAGAGGAGCCTGAGCCATGTGACGAGGGAAGCTGTAATGTACGAAATCGGTGCAGCCCATGTCATAGGCCTGCTGTGCGATATCGGTACCCTTGTTGATCTCATCGATGGAGATGATGATGTCGGCACGGGTCACGATGTCATCCGCGTTCTCCTGAGGCGTGCAGTACACGATCAGCAGATCGTCTTTTTCTCTGGTCTCCAGAACCTTATCGATGGAGGCGTTGGAGCCGGGGCAGGCCTGGTTGATGATGATGGCCTTGTAGGCAGGATCTGCGCCGTATTTGCTGACAACGGCTACGAACTGCTCCTGCTCGGTCATGAAGTTATCGGGCATGGTGTCATGGGTGATACGATCTTCACCATACTTCTGGACCATGAAATCAGCAGAGCGATACTCTTCTTCGTTCTGGGACAGGGTGTTGGTGATGATAGCGATCTTGCCATCGGTGGCAGCCACAGCGGCGTCTACTCTGGCCTGCAGATCCCCGGAGGGAGCGGCAGCTTCAGCGGCTTCGGTCTCAGCGCCCTCAGCGGGAGCTTCGGTCTCGGCAGCAGCTTCAGTCTCAGCAGGAGCCTCGGTCTCAGCGGCGGCTTCAGTCTCAGCAGCGGCGGTCGTCTCGGCGGGAGCACTGCTGGAACCGCAGGCTGCCATAGATGCCATCATGGCCGCAGCCAGAAGCAGAGCAAGAACTTTTTTCAGATTCTTCATAAACGATAGTTCCTCCTTTCGTGTTTAACACGTATTGTCGTTTTTTAACGACTCTTGCAAAATTTTACCACAAGTGAACAATGAATGCAATAGAAAGTCTTCATATTATTCACAATTTTTCTGTTTTTCCTTCATTTTTAAACGCATTCGCCTATTTCCCTAGGATTTCTTTTGCCTCCCGCAGACTAATCCCCTGTTCTCGGGCCAGCCGCGCCAGATCTTCGTACTCCATTTTTTCCCGGTTCACACCATATCCGCGCGATATTTTTCGTCGCACTTCGCAGGGGGAGTCGTGATCGCCGGCAGCGACGGATTCACTGGTTCCGGCGGTTTTCTTTTCTTCTCTGCGTTCCAGGACATAGCGAGTATATTCCGTCTCCCGGATGCCGAGCGTTGTCGTGTGACGGAAGATCAGACGCACCATGCACTCCCTGTCCTCCGGACGGCACAGCACCCGGAACAGGATTCCCGGACGATTCTTCTTCATGCCGATCGGTGTGGTAAACACATCCAGGGCGCCTGCAGAAAAAAGTTCCTCCATAGCAAATCCGATCTCTTCTCCCGTCATGTCGTCCAGATTGCAGGAAAGTTCCAGGATCTTATCTGTCTTCTCTCCAGCACAGAGTGTATTTTCTTCCGGCACGGTATATTGCTTCGCGCGATTCTCCGGCTGCCAGGATTCTCCCAGCATAGCGCGAACACAGTTTGCACGCGGGAAATCCTTCTTTCCCATACCATATCCGACCGCCAGAATGCTCATCGGCGGTATAGCACCGAAGCGGGACACAAAATGCTTCAGGAGCGCCGCGCCGGTGGGCGTGCACAGTTCTCCGCGGATCTCCCCGCCGTAGCTGGGGATTCCCCGCAGCAGCAGCGCCGTGGCCGGCGCCGGCACCGGAAGAATGCCGTGCGCGCAGTGCACATGGCCGCTCCCCACATGAACCGGGGAGGCGATCACCTCTTCCGGATGCAGTTCATGCATCATCAGGCTCACCGCCGTCACATCTGCCAGGGCATCCATGGTCCCTACCTCGTGGAAATGGATGTCCGTAAGCGGCACGCCGTGCACTGTGCTCTCCGCCTCCGCGATCAGACCATAGACAGCAAGGATATCTTCCTTCACCGGCTCCGGGAGCGCAAGGTGATCACAAACAATGTGTGTGATCTCCTGCATGCTGCCGTGGTGGTGATGGTGGTGATCATGGTCATGAGCGTGGGAGTGCATCTCTGGGTCTTCTTCCTGCCCGTTCACAAGCACGCTCATGTGCGTTCCGGTGATGCCGCACTTTTCTGCTCTTTCCCGGCGGTACTCCACGCCAGGAATCCCCAGCGCGTTCAGTCGCGCCATCATAGATCCCGGATCCGGCATAAGCTCCAAAAGCGCTGCCGACAGCATATCCCCGGCCGCACCCATACTGCAATCAAAATACAACGTCTTCATTATACTTTCCCTCCGCTCATTTTTGTTCCAAAAATGGCTTCTTGCTCATGTTTTCGCGGGTCATAAGGTCAGCCAAAAATATGCAAGCATATTTTTGCTGACTTTATGACCCTTTTGCCATGTGATTGATCATTCCTGCCAGGTATCCGGCCCCGAATCCGTTGTCAATGTTTACCACGGATACGCCGCTGGCGCAGGAATTCAGCATGGAAAGCAGGGCTGACAGGCCGTGGAAGGATGCTCCGTAGCCTACGCTGGTGGGTACCGCGATGACCGGGCAGTCGGCCAGGCCGCCGATCACACTGGCGAGCGCCCCTTCCATTCCGGCGATGGCGATGATCACGCTGGCACGCATGATTTCTTCCCGGTGGGCCATCAGGCGATGAATGCCCGCCACACCTACGTCGTACAGGCGGATAACTTCATTGCCGAAGCATTCTGCCGTCACGGCAGCCTCCTCCGCAACAGGAATATCGCTGGTGCCGCCAGTGGCCACTACAATAGGCCCAATGCCGTCAGGCGCCGGGTTGTCCCCTATCACAGCTGTGCGTGCCATTTTATTATAATGATGCGTATGTACACGACCGATCTCCTCTGCCGCCTCCGGGGCCAGTCTGGTGATCAGCACATGCTCCTGCCCGTTTTTCTTCATGCTGTCTATGATGCCTATCATCTGTTCCGGCGTTTTCCCGGCTCCGTAGATCACTTCCGGCAGCCCCTGCCGGATTTTCCGGTGCAGGTCCACCTTCGCATAGCCGATATCTTCAAAAGGCTGCATCTTCAGAGACAGCATGGCCTCATCTACTGAAATGGAACCATCCTGCACCGCCTCTAATATCTTCCGAGTCTCTGTATTCATCGTTTCAAGCCTTTCTAATTTACTACTGTACCTGGATCACGACTCTGCCGACAGCTTCCGAAAGGTCCAGGCTTTCATGTTCCACTACCAGCGTCCCGGCGCAGCCAAAGGCCTCTGCCGATAATTTTTTACCATCCCATTCCAGATGGACCTTTGCCCCGTCCATGCCTACCGGCAGTGTGCAGTCCAGTTTTCCGAACAGAGACAGCTGCGGCGTCAGGCGGAAAGAGCAAGCCGGTGCTTCTTCCGAATTGTCAGCCGAAGGTTCTGTCAGTTCCAGGCCGACCAGATATCGCCCGATCAGATAGATGGGGCTGGCTGCCCAGGCGTGGCACAGGCTCTTGCCGAAGGCATCCCCGTACATATCGTACTGTGCCCGTCCGGTCACTGACGGGTCAAATTCCTCCCAGAACGTCACCGCCCCGCGGGAGATCATACCGCCCCAGTAATCCCGGATGGTATCCAGCATCTTCCCGTATTCTCCCAGTTCTCCCAGCGCATCCAGCGCGTAGAACTGGAAATAAGGCGTGCGGATCGGAGCGATTTCTACATTGTTAAATACATTTCGTACGATGGCTTCTGTCTGATCTTTCGATGCCAGCTTCGTTCGCATCGCCAGGATATTGGTCTGGCGGCTGATGTGATTTTTGCCGGATGCAAAGGAGTCAATAAAGGCTCCTGCAGATTCTGACCAGAAGCATTTCTGTATTTTATCCCGCAGGATGGCGGCCTTCTTTCTATAGCACTCCGCCGCAGCCAGATATTCCTCCGCATCTGGTTCCCGGCGTACATTCTGAAGTTCTGCCTCGGGCTCCGATTTCTCGTTCTGCGTCGCTTCTCCGGCGGCCGTTTTTTCCTCCCGGACACAGCTGGCCAGCTTTTCAGCCGTCTCCGCCATCGCTTCCCACGCAGCCGTCAGCAGCATCTGCTCTCCGGCCACCGGCCCTTCTTTATCAAGCTCTGCCCAGTCTATGTATACCCAGTCCCGTTCTTTCCCGATCAGGAAACCATTTTCATCCAGTCGGCTCTCACAGAAATCCATCAGGGTACACATCCGGGGCCACAGCTGACGAAGGAAGGAAGGATCTCCGGCGCTCTTCATGTGCTCCTGTGCAGCTAAGATCCAGTACAGAGAATAATCCACAATGGTATTAATGTGGGTCGTGACCGGATCGCTCCCCCGCAGCGCCAGCAGGGTACGGCGCTCGATATCCGCATCCGCCATCAAATACCGGTTCACAAAAAAGCTCTGGTAGGCATCTCCGGCCCAGATCCACATATCCCGCTTGATTCCATCCGTGAAAAAGATACCGGAACACAGACGGAACGTGTGCTCCGCTACCGCCCAGATCTGATTAAGCAGCGGATCGTCACAGAAAAAATGCGTCCCGCGGGAAAAATCTTCAAATTGATAAATAGCCGTGATGTCAACCGGCGCTCCGGGAATAAAGGCATAGCGAACTGCGCAGCGCGGCGTGCGTCCCACGGCGGGGTTTCCTCCGCTTACTTCCGGCTGCCACCGCAGATAGCAGTGTTCTGTGTCCAGCGCCTCCTCGCGGGATTCGCCGGGATAGATGATCATATCCGAAAGACGCTCCGAAGACGCCTTGACCTCCAGAACGGCGGTGAGCTCTGTCTCCCACTCGTACAGGGTGCCGCCCGGTACCTCTTCCGTCCGGCCCGGCAGGCAGCGCTTCTCCGTATATTCCCATACGGCCGGGTCCTGTCCAGGCATAGTGTATTTTGCGTTCCAGCCGGCAGGCACCGCGGGTTCCCCATAGTTATCCGCCAGCCACGAACCGTCATTGACAGAGGAAATGACCTCCCCCTCCACATAGGCTGTCGGCAGTGCCTCTATGCGCCCCACGTGAATGATCACCGTCACACGGCCGGGGCCGCAGCTGATAACGTCCCCAAACCGATGCTTGCTCTCGGTCCGTTCCAGCACACGGGATATCTCCTGTGTACGCCATGCCTCCGGATCCTCCGAGGCTGTTATTTCTTCAATGACCCGCACAAAGCCTGTACCCCGCGCCGTCACGGTAAAGGAGGTCCGTTCCGAAAGATCATAGATCCGCCACAGGGCGATCCGCTGATGATAGCTGCTGCTCTTCCAGTACGCCGGCCAGCCCATGCCGCGCTCCACACGCGAAAAATTCTGTTTTAACGCATGATACAGTTCCAGATCTCCCGGGTACCACAGCCAGTAGGACTTCTTTATATTTTCATTTATCATCTGTATTTCTTTTCCTTTAGTACATTCTTCTGTGCACATATTTACGCGGTCAGCAGTGGATAATCTTCTCTATTCTATCAGACGGAACTCATCTGTTCAAGTCATGTCTGCTGTAACGATGAAGATAATCATTTATCTCTCTGAAGGAATCAAAACGCCGCACTGGACAAATTCATTGGATTCTTGTATAGTAAAAGTCGATAATTACAAATACGTTCAGGCGTTTACTACCACGCCGGAAATGAGGCAAAAATGATCTCACCTAAAACAACATCCCTGTATTCACCTGCGGAAAATGCTGTGCTCTCTTTGGTGTCCTATGCCATCCGCTGCGGGCTGATCTGCCCGGAGGAAGCGGTCTTTGCGGCCAATTCCCTGCTGGATGTGCTGCAGCTGGAACCCTCCGGTACCTTTTCGGCCGCCGTGCTTTCGGATGCGGCCTCGGAAGAACGCCCGGAAGATGCCGGCACAGAGCTGGAGGGAATCCTTTCCTGCATGCTGGACGATGCTGTTTCCCGCGGCGTTATTGACGGCGGCATTGCCAGCCGGGATCTTTTTGATACAAAGCTGATGGGCTGCGTTACGCCCAGACCTGGGGAATTCCTGCGCAACTTCCGTGAAAAATACCAGGAAAGCCCGCAGGCAGCCACGGATTATTTTTATCAGATCTCCTGCGACAGCGATTATATCCGTCGTTACCGTGTCCGCAGGGACATGAAGTGGCTCGCTCCCACGCCTTATGGTGATCTGGATATCACCATCAACCTTTCCAAGCCGGAAAAGGATCCCAAGGCCATCGCCGCCGCGCTCACAAAAAAGCAGGATTCCTATCCGAAATGCCTGCTCTGCCACGAGAATGAAGGCTATGCCGGCCACCTGACCCACCCGGCCAGACAGACCCTGCGCCAGGTGCCGATGACACTGGACGGAGAATCCTGGTATCTGCAGTACTCTCCCTATGTATATTATAACGAGCACTGCATTGCCCTTTCTTCTGCCCATGTTCCCATGAAGATCGATCGTCATACCTTTGCACGGCTGATGGATTTCCTGAAGCTGTTCCCGCATTATACCATTGGCTCCAATGCGGACCTTCCGATCGTGGGCGGTTCCATTCTTACACATGAGCATTTCCAGGGCGGAAATTATACCTTTGCCATGGCCAAAGCTCCTGTTCGTGAAGCGGTCTCCTTCCCTGGTTTTGCGGATGTCACCGCCGGTATTGTGCACTGGCCCATGTCCGTGATTCGACTGGACGGAGCAAATCCCGACCGCCTGGTGGAACTGGCTGATCGCATTCTTACCGCCTGGCGTGGGTACTCCGATCCGTCAGCCGATATCCTGGCTGAGACGGATGGTACACCGCACAATACCATCACGCCGATCGCCCGCATGCGGGATGGCCTGTACGAGCTGGATCTGGTGCTTCGCAACAATCGGACCACGGAAGAATTCCCGCTGGGCATCTTCCATCCGCACCAGGAGCTGCATCACATTAAAAAGGAAAACATCGGCCTGATCGAGGTCATGGGCCTGGCCGTACTGCCCGCCCGCCTGAAGGGAGAAATGGCCTCCCTGCGGGAAGCCATCCTGAACGGTGCGGATCTTCGCGCGGACGCCGCGCTGGCGCCGCATGCCGACTGGGCAGAGGAATGGATTTCCCGCCATCCGGAGCTGTCGGCTGACAACCTGGAACAGATCATTCAGAACGAGATCGGCCTGGTCTTCTCCCGCGTGCTGGAAGACGCCGGCGTGTACAAGGACACTCCTGCCGGCCGGGAAGCGTTCCTGGCATTCGTGCAATCCATATAACACTTTTCTGAAGGAGACAGGGTCCCCTGTCTCCTCCTTTTCGCTCCTCTGCAGTTATCCAGCGGCAAAGTCCGGCTTTGACTAATTCCGGGCCATTCCTCTACAATCGTTTGGTCGCAAATCAGGTTTTTTAAGGTCTATGTGTCCCTTTTTTGCAAATCTGATTAACAATAATTAATATCTCTACATTCAGTTGGTCGCAAATTGGCTATTTTTACCCGTATGTGTCCCTTTTTGCAACGCCAAACTTAATTATATTAAGTGCCGGTTTAACTATATAAAGCAAAAGAGGACACACACGGCTTGAAAATGCCAATTTACGACCAATTTGATATCTACACTAATAGAGTTCCGAAGATCCATGACACATCCGTCAATGGATGTCTCCTATTCCACTCTCCGTTCCGACATGAATTGCACAAATCGATCGGCTGCCGCACCGGCTGGAGCATCCCCCGGGCGCAGGGTGAGACAATTATACCGATAATAGACGCCCGAAGGCAATGGATGGAATTCGATCCGCTGTCCCTGCATGGATCGGTTCCTGGGTGCAATAGCGATTCCCATACCGTGGGCGACCAGTGCGGCGATGGCTTCTTCATTGGGTGCGCGGAATTCAAAAGAAAACGGCTGCTGCACCTCGCGGCTGATCTCCAGAAGGAATTCATTCATTGCGGAGTTTTCCTCATAACCGATCAGCGGTCGACGCAGTAACTCTTCCCAGCTTTCCGGAACAGAATCCCCCTTCTGCGTGATCAGCCGGACCGGCTCCTTCTCCAGCGGGATCTGAAGGACCTCCGGGTCTGACGAACCGGAACAGATCAAACAGTCATAGACACCTGCCTTTAATTTCCTTATCAGTTCCGGCGTGTTTCCGGTGGAGCAGACAAAACGTGTCTTCTCGTTTCCAGGTATTTTTCGAAACTCCTGCATGCAGCGGGGAAGCAGCTCACAGAGGATCGGTGTAGTGCAGCCGATGCGGATAGAATATCTCTTTTCTGCCCCCAAGCGTTTCATATGGATCACGGCCTCCTCTGTTTCCGTAAGGATCCGGCGGACATGCTCCCGAAAAATTTCTCCTTCTCTGGTCAACAGAGTCCGATGTCCCCTGTGCGTGAAAAGCTGCACGGTCAGCTCCTGTTCCAGCTTTCGCATGGACACGCTGAGACTCGGCTGCGTAATATAAAGTTCCTCTGCCGCCCGGCTCATGTTCTGTGTATCCGAGATCTTCTCAAAATAGATCAGCTGCTGCAATGTCATTTCGAACATCTCCCGTCAATTCTATAGTTTATATTTATGAAATACATGATTATTGGTATTGGAATTTATTATACTATACATGCTATACTATTTCCACAAGCAAAAGCTGGAATCACTGCTTTTCAGCACTGTTTTTCTGAAAGGAGTCCGGAAATCATGAGAGAAAAAAAGACTGTTACCATCGGTACCATCGGCGCCGGATATGCTGCGTCACTGCATGGGAATGGCTATGAAAAGGTAACGGGCATCGAGGTCCGTCTGAAGACCATCTGCGATGTTCAGACCGCGCTTGCAGAAAAGATCAAAGAGCGGTATGGTTACGAGCAGGTCGAGAGCGATTACCACGTGCTGCTGGCGGATCCGGAGATCGATGTGATCGACATCGTGCTTCCGCCCTTTCTTCACGTCCCGGTGGCCATCGAGGCTATGCGCGCCGGCAAGCATGTAATCTGTGAAAAACCGCTGACCGGTTTCTTTGGAGAAAAAGGACAGGAAAATGTTGGCAGGACCGTTCCCAAATCTGTGATGTATGAGACCTGCCTGAAGGAAATGGACCAGCTAAAAGCCGTCGTGGCGGAGACCGGAAAGAAATTTATGTACGCGGAGAACTTTGTCTATGCGACGCCCGTTCAGAAGGCGGCCGAGATCCTGCGGGCCAAAAAGAGCAAGATCCTTTTCATGAAGGGAGAAGAAAGCCTGAAGGGGTCCTCCAGTCCCGTGGCCGGCAAGTGGAACCGCACCGGCGGCGGCACCCTGACCCGCACCGGCACGCATCCGCTGGGCGGCATGCTGTGGCTGAAGGCGCAGGAAGCGGCTGCCAGAGGTGAGGAAATCACCATTAAAGATATCACCTGTGATGTGGGCAACGCCACCTTCTGCCTGACCGAGGAGGAGCATAAGCACATCGCGGCCCGTCCGGAGGACGTGGAGGATTACGGTGTGATCAGCATCACCTTCAGCGACGGCACCAAGGCCCTCTGCATTGCCAGCGACACCGTGCTTGGCGGCACCAAGAACTATATCGAGGTCTATGCCAACAATGCGGCGCTGAACTGCAACATCACCCCCACCGATATCCTGAACACCTACTTCCTGGATGAGGACGGAATGGATGACGTGTATATCAGCGAAATGCTCCCGAAAAAACTGGGATGGAACAAGGCCTTCGTGAACGATGAGATCATCCGCGGCTACATGGGCGAGCTGCAGGACTTCATGGAGTGCGTGGCCTATGACAGAGAACCCGCCTCCGGATTCCAGCTGGCCTACGATATCACCCGTGTAATGTACGCCGCCTACCAGTCCGCAGAGGAAGGGCGCCGGATCGAGCTGTAAGTCTTCCAAAAGGTGACAAGGGGGTGACAAGGGGACGTACCTGGTGACACATTGCGCGCAATGTGTCACCAGGTACGTCCCCTTGTCACCCCCTTGTCACCTTTATTTCAGATGCTCTCTCATATACTGATCGAGCTCTCCCAAAATCTCCTCAGAATAGAGCGGATCGCTGGCGTGGCCCATGCCGGGCACTAGCTTATAGAGCACGTGGTCAGCGCCCCATTTTTCGCTCATGGCTTCCGCGAATCGCTCGGATTCCAGATAAGGAACGGTAATATCACAGTCCCCATGAATGATCCAGGAATACAGATACGAAAGGTCTGGATTCGTCATTGCATAGTGGCTGGGATCGGAATATGCCTTTTCCTCTTCCGTCATCTCTGATACATTCTTGCGGAACCAGTAGGAATGAATATCATCGTATCCCTGCAGTGCGTCGCCGGAAATCCAGGAATTGGCGATGTTGTAGACGATCTTCGGAATTCCCAGGGCCGCCCACTCCTCGTCTTCTCCTTCCTGTGTCACCTTGCCGTAATAGTCTACCAAAACATCCACCTTCGCGGAAACATCTCCGTATGTTTCCTGTCCGATGAACGGCAGGTCCATAAACTGGGTATCATCCGTGACCGCGCACATGACGGCCAGGTATCCGCCCGCAGACTCTCCGAACACCGCAATCTTTTCGGCATTATATCCGTACTCTTCCGCATGCGCGCGCAGGAAACGAATGGCCGCCTTGCAGTCACATACGGCGCCGGGGAAGGGTTCTTCCTGCGCCAGACGGTAGTTGATGGTCGCACAGGCATACCCGTGATCCCGGAAGTACCGATACATCAGCTGTGCCTGACGGGACTGGGAATCATTGGCAATAAATCCGCCGCCGTGGATGATCACATACAGCTGCGGCGTACTGCCGTCCGCCATATCCGGCACGTACAGATCCAGATACTGGCTGGGCGATTCCTCGGCATACGGTACCTTTTCATAGGTTGTTCCACCTGCCCACTCTGTGCTCTCATCCATATCGATATGACCCACGGTCCAGTTGCCCCAGACCGCTCGCACGGCCCGGTAATTAAGGGCACCGATCACCACCAGCAATGCTGCAATTCCCAGCAGGATCTTTACCGCTATGCGTCCCTTGCTCTTTTGCTTCATTTTTTTCAGCTCCTCCAACTAGTACTTTTTGACGCCTGGAGTATAATACTAGCATACATCTTCGAAAAATGGAGCCTCCTTACGTAAAATGTCATAATTCCTGCGCAATCTGACGACACCGTCCGTTATTTCATTGCTTTCCGTATCAGTGTCTCGATATCGTTAAAATGCAGTCGCTGCAGCGGCTCAGGTGCGGGGCAGTCATCCGCATCTTCCAGCGGAATGGGCTCTATAGCTTCTACGCCCTTTGCCTCGGCCATGCACTGCCATTCCCGCTGCACCCACTCGGAAAGGGCTGCGTAATGAGACCAGCACAGATACAGTCGATCCCGTTTCCGAATTTCCTGATACAGCCGCTCTTCCCAGTTTTCGCCGCTGCGAAGCTTCTCCAGATCAAAGAAGATATCCATGTCCGGTCGGGCCTTTCGCAGGGCCTGCAGAATATAGGTGACCGCATGCATATCCTCTCTGGCATAGGAAAGGAACGCGGATCTCACGTCTTCCCGGGAAATCTGCGGACGTACGGGCTCTGCACCCTGCGCCACGTCTACCGTAAACCGTAGTGTTGCGGCGCTGAAACCGTTGATGTATATCTCCGCGCGGAACAGGATCCGCTTCTGACGCAGATCCTCCGGCACATAGTAATCAAACGAGAACACCAGATATTTGCCATTCCAACGATGGGTGACTTCATCATCCTCCACTTCAGCGCCCTTGGCCGAAAGACGGATGGTCACCTCGGTGTCGGCCGCCACCTGCATCCCGTGGGAAGATACCTCCCGGGTGCTGCGGGCGAATTCCTGGCGGATCTTATTCAGGACCGCCTCTTCATGCTCTGCCGTGAACATGGCGATCTCCACAATGCCGAAATCCTCTTTTTCCACGGATGATTCCGCCACGGCCGTGAACTGGACCTCATCCATACGAGGCGCCGGCGCTGCCGGCTGCGGTACATTGTTCTCAGATATCGCCTCATCGTTCCGGCGAGGCACGCTTACATCCTTCCGGTCCGGCATTTCAAAAGGCACAGACGAAAAAGGCATGGATGAAACTGGCGCGGGCGGGACTGGCAGTGCTGTAGATCGATAGTCCTCCGGAATATCATCTTCCGGGATATCATCCTCCGGAAATGCATCATCCCAGAGATCGTCAAAGGAACTGCCGGAAGGATCGTCCCAGGGAGACCTTGCCGTATAACCACGATCTGTCTTCGGAAAAGCGGTGGATATATCCCCTCCCGGCGGGATGGTTCCCATGGTCTTCTCGGTGGAATAGTGATCCCATCGGTCTGTATCTCCTTCGAACACGGTACGGTACGCAGAAGATTCCGCCCGGGGTACCGGCTCCGAAAGGACCTCCAGATGAGCGGACATAAAGGCAGCAATATCATCCGCCATGGCTGCCGGGCTGATATATCTGTCCTCTGGATCAAAGGCAGCGGCCTTTTCCACGATCCGCTTCAATTCCTGATCCATATAAATGGTCATGATACGGTCTTCCCTGCGCCGCACCTTCGGGTCTCTCCCCTTAAAAGAGAACGGAAAACGTCCGCCGGTCAGCAGAAGATACATGGTGATTCCCAGGGAATAGATGTCCTCTCTTCCGCTGCAGGCACCGCCGTAAACAATTTCCGGCGCCATAAAGGGATAAGTACCGATGCGCTGCGTATGGCGCTGTCCGATCCGACAGGGAAGTGAATGGGAAAAATCTCCCAGCTTCACCACGCCCTTGCGGACAAACAGATTTTTGGGATTAACATCCATGTGGAGAAGTTCCTGCTCCTGCATGGCCGAGAGGGCATCGCAGACCTGGATGACCGCATACAATGCCTCGCCCACCGTGCATCCGTTGATCTCCACATAGGACAGCCAGGGCGCCGCGATCTCCTGGATCAGATAAGAAGCGTCCTCTGTTTCCTTATGATCCAGATAGCGGATCACATGCTCACAATCCGCCAGCTTTCCGGCAATCTCATATTCGCGCCGCGCTGTTTCTGCAGCCTTGTCCTTTGTCTTTGGAATCACCTTCAGCGCATAATCCGTGACCCGGCGCAGCCGATACACATCTGCCGTTCCGCCCTGTCCCAGACGCCCTTCGATATGACAATCCTCCCAAGGCTTCGGCAATGGCATGCGCGGTGTCGTCGGTACAGGCGGTACCGGAGGAACCGGTGGAAAGGGCGGAACAGGTGGAACGGGCGGAACAAGTGGACCAGGCGGCCATGCCGGCGTATGCGGATCCGTTGGAGGCCACATGCCGGCTGCCTGGCAATGAGGGCAGGAAGCGTATTTTTCCTTATCATAAAAATGTCCGTGAGGACACTGTGTCAGTTCCATACCATTCCTCCTTACGTAAAAACACGCCTAATTGTTTATGATCCCGGCAGCATCCGTTCGTATAAAAAGCGGCCGTTCATTTCATGAGATCCGTGCAGCACCGTAAAGGGAACCGGGGCTGCCGGCGGCTCCATTCCCGGGTGATACCTTTCCCACAGCGGCTGAAAACACGCAAAACCCATGGTCACATCCAGATGATACCAACCGCCGCTGATCCGTACCATGTTCCAGGAATGACCGTTCTGATGATCCCCGAATACACTTCCCAGTACAATAATGCAATCCATGCCCAGAAGCCGCAGGATCAGACAAAGCGCCTTGGAAAATCCCATACAAAGACTTTTGCGACGCACAAAGACCGACCACAGGCTCTGATTGCGCCTATCCTCCAGCGGATCCGCGGACAAGTCGTATTCCGCCCAATCTATCAGGCGACGGCAAATTTCCTCTGCCGCAGCCGCTGGTTCTGCCGGTAGATTCTCCGTCAGTTCAGAGACCGTAGACATCACAGCCGCATTTGCTGAGGGTATCTCCTTCTCCGAAATCAGAAGTGGAAATTGCAGAACAGCCCCGTTTCCTTCCCGCCGCAGCAGAAAGCTTCCCTTTGTCCAGTAGAAATCCGGGTTATCCAGCGTCACGAACAGACTGATCTCCCGCAGGCGCTTTTCCTGAACCGGAAGATACGGCAGGCGCAGCAGCCTTTTCCGTTCTCCCATGGCCTTCGCCATCTGCTGATACACCCATTTTTCCCCTGAGGATAATTGCTGATAGTAAAATGTTCTCATGGATATATTATACTATAGATTACAAAACAACACCAAGTTTTCTTACATTTCCTCCAGTGCCGCCGCGCCCCAGTCAGCCAGCCGGATCTCTTCCCCGGCGGTATATTCCTGGCCGGAGAACAGGTCTCTGCAGTGCTCAAAGGGACAAGTTGCGAAGACAGGTCGCTCGCTGTAATTCATCAGATAATGCACCGTAAGTCCGGCGGTGTTCACACCACTGCGATGGACCAGCGGCCAGGACGCCGCGAAAGCATCCGCCGGGATGCCGGCCTCTGCCGCCGCCTGCCGGAGCACACCCTTCAGCTGATCCTTTTCCAGATAGCAGCCGACATAATAAGCTGTTCCTTTCTGATAAACATTTCGGGTCACCGCCGCATACGCGCTCCAGTAGGGATGCTCATAAGCATGCAGCACATCCGCCGTGCCCGGCGTTAACAGCTCCATAAAATACTTTACCGGACGGCCATCGATCGTCGTCCTTCCCGGCTCCGTAAACTGTTGATACGAAATACCAAAGCACTCGGTCAGGCCATGAGGAGCCAGATCAGGATAAACCGACAGATACTCATCGCTGAAGAAGGAGCGGAAGGTCGCCAACAGCACGCCGCCTTCCGCCGCGAAACGCCGCAGCTTATCGATCGTCTCTTCCGTGGCGGAATACAGCTCCGGCACTAGAATCAGGTCATAAGGATCTGTTTCCAGACGCGTGACATCTATTACATCGCACTCGATGTTCATCTCATACAGGCTGTCATACATCCAGCGGAATACATCGTTATAAGAAAGATCCCGGTCCGTCGGATGCCAGTTCATCGCAGACAGGGAGTGATTGTCCACCACGATGGCGGCACGGTTCTTCTTCCGGATGACCAGATGATCCGCGCCGATGCGCTTCAGATCTGTGCCGACCGTTCCCAGTTCCCGGGAGACGGGATTAGGCAGAAGATCGTGGCTTAAAATCCCCTTCCAGTAGGTCTCAAATCCATTATGAATCGAGTGCCAGTTCCAATAGAGTATGCCGCAGGCTCCGCTGGCCAGATGGCTGATGGCATCCAGTCTCATCTGCCCGGGGTAGGGCGTCCAGTATTTGAAGGCCTGCGCCTCTGTCTCCAGAATCAGATACGGCTCCTGCTTCAGGGAACGAATGATATCTCCGCCAAAAGCGACCTCCGCGCCGGTGGCGTCGTCCTGCGTAGGATGATAGATATCCGTGCCGGAAATATCCAGACACTCATCCACCTCCGCGTGATTGATGCCCGGCTGCACGCCGTAGGAATATCCGTCCTGCGCGATATCCGCTCCGAATTTCTTCCACTCAAAATCCAGGTTGTGTGTAATGAACTGATCCTCTCTGGAATATTCACGGATCAGCTCCGCCTGCCAGGCCAGGAAATCCGCCGCTAGCTTCCGCTGGAAGCGCTCAAATTCGCAGGAAAGTCCCGCGTGGCAGCAGCCGGCCATATCCGGGAAATCCTCCCAGCGTGCGATGGAATTGCTCCAGTAACGCAGGTAGAAGGCATCATTGAGCGCCTCTGTGGTCCCGAATTTTTCTTTCAGATATTCCACGAAGCGCATCTGTGCCGTGGCCGAGGCCACATCAAAATGTTTGGTCTCGTTATCCACCTGATAACCGATCACGGCCGGATGCCCCGCCACATGTTCAATCAGGGCTCGTATTACGCTCTCACAAGCCGCCAGGAAGGTGGGATTGGTGATATCAAAGATCTGCCGATGCCCGTAGGATGCCTGGCCTTTCCTGGTGCGGATCATAACATCCGGATCCTTTTTGGCCAGCCAGGCAGGGATGGCATAGGTGGGTGTCCCTACGATCACCTTCATATGATGCCGTTCGGCCGCCTCCAGAATATGGTCGATCCAGGAAAAATCAAACACGCCCTCCGTCGGTTCCAGGCTGCTCCAGGTAGACTCCGCCACACGGATCACATTCATTCCCATGGCCCGCATCTGCTCCAAATCTTCTTCCATCCGGTCGCAGGGCATATATTCCGGATAATAGGCTGCGCCGAAAAGAATCTCTTCCTGTTTTTCCTGCTGTCTGTATTTCATGTTAAGGACTTTCCTCCAAATATTTCTGCGCTTTGCTCTGCCATTCATGCATTTGCTCCGCGTATTCTCCTGCATTATAACAGGGAAACGCCGGACTGCATAGTATAACTTAATCAAAGAAGGGAGCTCATCCGACGAGCTCCCTTTTATTGCTTTAAAATGGCCGGCGCTACCGCGTCAGGTTCTGCACCCATTTATATTTTCTGAGGCGGTACATGACCCACGGGATCTTGCCCACTTCATCCAGGCAGGTGCAGGCATAGACGGCCAGCACGTGCCAGTGGAACACAAACGCACCAAGAACCGCCAGCGGGATGGCCAGGCCCCACATGCAGATTGCCAGGCTGTACATGTCGAACAGGGTATCTCCGCCGCCGTCCAGCACGCCGTTGATGCATACGGTGTTCACGCATCTGCCGATCATATAGATCGCCATGATCACCATCATCCCTGTAAGATAGCTTCTCGCCTGATCACTCAGAATGACCATGCGCACGGTAATGGGCGTCACCGCCAGCACCAGCGCCATGGATCCAAGCCCGATCACCCACGAAACATTCTTCAGCTTCATGCCAACGGCCTTTCCCATCTCCAACCTGCCGGCGCCTAGTTCATTGCCTACCATAATGCCGGCGGCACTGCCCACACCGTTGCAGGCGCAGCAGATCAGGTCGCGGATGACAGCCGACACAGAATTGGCGGCCGCCGCATCTACTCCCAAATGCCCCATGATGGCCGTATAGGAGGTGAAGCCTACACCCCACAGCAAGCTGCCCCCTAAAAGTGGAATGACCTGGCGGACAAAATCTCTGCCCAGTTCCTTATTTCTCTGAAGGATCTTTTCGATGTGCGGGCGAAGGCTTCCGGCCCGCAGCGAAAAGTAAATGCAAAGGATCAATTCGATTACCCTGGCAATGGCCGTCGCCAGGGCTGCCCCTCTTGCCTCCATGCGGGGTGCTCCCAGAAGTCCAAAAATAAAGATCGCGTTCAGAACTATATTCAGGACCACCGCGACAGAACTGACAGCTGCGGTGACGGACACATGATCCGTCACCTTAAAAATCGTCAGATAGCACTGTGATATTCCTGTCAGCAAATAGGACCATCCGGCGATCCGAAGATAAGTGCTGCCGATGGAAATCAGAACCTCATCATGCGCGAAGATCCGCATCAAAATCTCCGGACACCCCTCGCAGAGAAGAAAGAACACCAGCGAGATCAGTCCGCACCAACGCAGGATCATGCGGAACAGCTCCTCAATGGTGGTTGAATCTCCCTTTCCGAAATATTGTGATCCAAGGATCGCTCCCGCAGAGGTCACGGCAAATATAAACATATTCTGTACAAACTGAATCTGCGTAGCCAGCGATACGGCCGCCATCTGTTCCTGCGCGACCCTCCCCAGCATCAGCGCGTCACAGGCCGCCACCAGCGCCAGCATCAGGCTCTGAACGATGATCGGCGCCGACAGCGTATACAGGCGGTGATAAAAAAGGCGGTTATCAATACGTATTTCCATCTTCTCTGCTCTCTTCCGAAAACAATATACTTACTCGAACCAGGTGATCTTGTCACATGACGTATTATGACATCATCTCATCCTAACATTGGTACATTATCATAGAACTGCCAAGTTGGCAAGTATAACCGAAAGGTTTTCCGGCTGTACGAATATTGATTTCCCGCATCTTGCATTTGGCAATATATATTTCCATTAGGATGTTAATTGGAACATTTATTGATTTTACATGGCGATTTCGCTTGATGTTGTTTTGATTGAATGCTATAATCCAATTAACGAAAGGAGGCTTCTTATGACAATTGACGAGATCAAAGCCAAAAAGATTGAGCTGGGACTTACCAATGAATGGATCGCGGAAGCATCCAGGGTTCCGTTAAGTACAGTGCAGAAGATTATGAGCGGACAGACCAAAGCGCCCCGAAAGCTTACGATCGATGCTATTGTTAAAGCCCTCTCGGAGGCTGATGTCGATCATACCCGCCAGGCTTCCAGGCCATATTCCTTTTCCGGACTTACAGACACAGGAATCGTGCGCGAATCCACATGGAATGATACCTCTGCTTATAAAAAGCGCAAATATACCTTGGATGATTACTATGCGCTCCCGGATGATCAGCGTGTGGAACTGATTGACGGTGTCTTTTACGATATGGCTGCCCCTGCCGCCATCCATCAGATCATTCTGGGAGATCTGTATATCCTGTTCCGGGAATGTGCGGAACGGCATGGGATGCCCTGCCATGTATTCCTCTCTCCCTTTGATGTTCGACTGGACAAGGACAACTACACCATGGTACAGCCGGACCTGGTCATTTTCTGTCATGATTTCGACATCAACATGAAACGCTACGAGGGTGCTCCGGATCTGGCCGTGGAGATCCTCTCTCCCTCCACCCGCTCCAAGGATATGGTGCTGAAGCTGTATAAGTACCAGCAGGCTGGGGTGAAGGAATATTGGATCGTTGATCCGAAGAACAGGGCAGTGACGGTCCACTTCTTTGATGACCCGGATTATGATCCCAGGAAATACACCTTCCACGATAAGATTCCCGTCAACATCTCCGGGGGGACCTGTGTCATCGACTTCTCCCGTGTCAAGCTGCCGGAATAGGGGCGGAACACAACAAAATACATCTCTCAGATTCATCTTGTGAAAATCCTGATATTCCGCTGACTCTCCTGATAGTTTTCAGGAGAGTTTTTTGATTATAATTCAGTCATAACTGCGAAAAACAAGGAAGCTACAGAAAGGAGAAACTATGTTTATCAAAGGAGTCAACCTTGGAAACTGGCTGGTCCTGGAAAAATGGATGAGCCCCCATCTCTTTGATGGCACCACGGCAGAGGATGAATATTATCTTCCGACGCAGCTGCCGAAAGAAATCTACGAGGCCCGCATGCTGATCCATCGCAGCGAATATATTACGGAACGTGACTTCGCCAAGATCGCTTCCATCGGTCTGACGCACGTACGTATTCCGGTTCCCTATTTCATTTTCGGAGACCGCGCTCCATTCATCGGCTGCATTGAGCATCTGGATCATGCCTTTTCCTGGGCAGAAAAATATGGCCTGAAGATCCTGATCGATCTTCACACGGCCCCGCTGTCACAGAACGGTTTTGACAACGGCGGTATCTGCGGTGTGTGCAAATGGAGCCAGACACCCGCGGAAGTAGACTTTGTACTGGACGTTCTTGAGAAGCTTGCCACCCGCTACGAAGGAAGACAGGGGCTTTGGGGCATCACGCCCATCAATGAGCCGATCACGGAACCCATGTGGTCCACCATGGATGTACCGAATCGTTACAAACCTGAGGATCCGAAGCTGGCGGCAGGTTCAGCCCCCAACACGCTGGATTTCCTGCGAAGCTTCTATACCAAGGCCTTCGAGCGCATCGCTCCACACCTGGGTGAATATCAGTATGTAGTCTTCCATGATGCTTTCCGCCTGAAAGATTGGAAGGATTTCCTTACACAGGATATCTTCAGGGGCCGCGTTGTTCTGGACACCCATCAGTATCTGATGGTAGCCGAAGCCTATGGCTGCCCGCAGAACCTGGCCGGTTATGTCAAGTATATTGAAGATGTATGGGCCAAGGATATCGCAGAAGTACAGTCATATGTTCCTGTGATCGTGGGTGAGTGGTGCGTATTCAATTCCTACGCCGTGGGCGTGGACACCAAGGGCGGTCAGACCAGCTTGAACGGCCTGGACTTCTCAGAGAATACGGAAACCTTCACTCCCGAGCAGAAGAAAACCATCTATCAGACGATTGCGAATGCCCACCTGAATGCCTGGCAGAACGGATCCGGCTATTTCTACTGGAGCTACAAACTGCTGCTGGATACCGTAAACGAACCGAATTGGATCGGATGGGATGCCTGGGATCTTGGCAAATGCCATGACCTTGGCTGGTTCCCGAACGTATAATGTTAGCGGCAGTGTAACACATTTCCTGTACTTTACATAATCAATTCTTAGAAGGAGAATATCATGAATACAAAAGCTATGGATCCCAACGCAAAGCTCTCCTGGCTGGAGCGCATCGCCTACGGTATCGGCGACTATGCCGGCAACCTGGTCTACTCTTCCATCTCTGCCTTTCTTCTGGTATACTATGTATCGGTAGTAGGCGTTCCCTCAGCAGCAGCGGCATCCGTCATGGCCATTTCCAAGATCTTTGACGGTGTTTCTGATCTGTTCATGGGACGTATCGTAGATAAAACAAAGTCCAAATACGGCAAAGCCCGTCCCTGGCTGGTACGCGCCAGCATTCCGCTGGCCATCTGCACGGTACTGATGTTCACCGTACCCGCCGGTTTTACCGGTACACTGCAGATCGCCTACATTTTCCTGACCTATAACCTGGTCTCCACCATTTTCTATACTGCTCTGAACGTACCCTACGCCACACTGCAGGGTCTGATGACCACCAATCAATATGAGCGCGGTCTTCTGGGTAACTTCCGTATGCTGCTGGCTACCTTCGGCACCATGACCGTTAACACCGTTGTAATGAAGCTGGTCACCGCTTTCGGCGGCAGTGATACCTCGCAGTTTGGATGGACCATGGCCATGGTCGTCCTGATGGTCGCCTTTGTAGTGCTCAACCTGATCACCTTCTTCTGCACGAAGGAGCGCGTCGTGGATAATGCATCCGAAGCTGCAGATGCATCTGCCAAGCAGGGACCTACGGTCATGGAAGCACTGAAGTCTCTTCTTCAGAATAAGTACTGGATCCTGATGGTCATCTTCCTGTTTGCGCTGTACTTCATGATGTCCACCTTCTTCGGGAGCAATTACTACTTCGCGCAGTATGTACTGGACAATGAGGGCGCGTATTCCGGTCTGGCTAACGCACTGTCCCTGGCACAGATGGGTATCATGTTCGTGACCCCCATCATCATGATGAAGGTATCCAAACGCTGGACCGGATTTCTGGGCATGGCCATCTCTGCTGTCGGCTTTGTGATGACGCTACTTGCGGGCCAGAATGTGGGCATTGTTTTTGCCGCCAATATTATCAAGGGTCTGGGCTTTGGCTGCGGCGCCGCCACGATGTTCGGTATGCTGCAGGATGCCATCACCTACGGCCAGTGGAAGACCGGCGTCCAGGCCACCGGTATGGGCAACGCCGCCTCCTCCTTCACCATGAAGATCGGCTCCGGTCTGGGCACCGCAGCTCTTGGCTGGATCCTTTCCGCCGGTGGGTTTGATGCAGATCCCACTTCCGCCTCCGCCATTGCCTCTATCAACGTTGCCTGTATCTGGGTACCGCTGATCGTCTGCGCTATCGGTATGGCATGCCTCCTTCTCTTCGATCTGGACAAGCACTATGCGAAGGTCGTGGAAGATCTGGAGAACGGACGTTGGGCAGGTTCTGAAAAATAAACCAATCTATCCTTCATAGAACAGGTGGACGATCCCGAAAAGATCGTCCACCCTTTGTGCATATTCAGGAGTGACCTAGAATGGAAGAAATGAGATATTTGCCGGATTCTATTGATTCCGAACGCATCAAAAGTAAAAGCCGTCTGCGGGAATCCGACTGCCTTCCGGACTTTCGCAGGCGAAAGCTGGATGAGAAAATTGCGGCCCGAATGTTTGCGATCCGTGAGAACCGTGCCCGGCACAATCCTTATGATCAGGAGCAGCGGGAGTTGAACGCCATTGCCCAGGGAGATACGGCCGCCCTGGAACAAAGCATCCTGGAGGAATATGCGGGACAGCTCGGAACATTAAATGAAGAAGACAGTCTCCGTAATATCAAGAACATATGCATCGTCGTGATCACACTGGCCAGCCGTGCAGCCATCCGCGGAGGTATGTCCCCGGAACTGGCCTTTGCCGCGAGTGATATCTTTATCTCCGAGATGGAACGGTGCCGCTACTTCACGTCCGTCGCACGCATCTGCCGTGGTGCGGAATACTGGTATACCAGGGTCGTACATGAGATCCGGGAACATTCTTACACCGGGATCACGCCCTCGTCCGCAGGAATGCAGGCAGGAAAGGATCCCTTCCGGCAGCTGATCCATACAGAAATCACCCGTGAAAAAGGACAGGCGCAGGAAAACGAACATGTTTCCCGCGCCAAGGATTACATCTACCGGAACCTTCACGGAAAGCTCGGCACCGAGGAGATAGCGGAAGCGCTGGCCCTGAATCCGCGCTATCTTTCCACGCTCTTCCACCGCGAGACAGGCATGAAAATTTCTCAATATATCCGGCAGGAAAAAATAAGGCTTGTCAAAAATATGCTTACCTACTCAGAATACAGCTATCTGGAGATTGCCCACTATCTTGGTTTCTCTTCCCAAAGCCACCTGGGCGATGTTTTCCGGAAAGAGACCGGCATGACATTAAAGGAATACCGGCAGATGTATCAAAGAAAAGATTCCTTGCCTTCCTCCGCCGGGGATGATACACTGTGACCAAAAACAAAAAGAAACAGGAGACTGCTTTCTATGATCCGCAATCCTATTTTACCTGGTTTTCACAGCGACCCTTGCCTTTGCCGCAGGGGCGATGATTATTATCTGGCCTGCTCTTCCTTTGAGTGGTTCCCCGGTGTTCCGGTCTATCACTCCCGGGACCTGGTCCACTGGGAGCTTTTTACCCATATTCTGACGGACGCCGATGAGCTTGGACTGCGCGGTCTTCCCTCCGCCAAGGGCATCTGGGCCCCCTGCCTGACCTGGTGCGAAGAGGATGGTCTTTTCTACCTGGCGTACGGCGTTATGCGCTCCATGAACGCCCGATTCTTTGATATCGATAACTACCTGATCACGGCGCCGGAAATCACCGGTCCGTGGTCTGAACCGGTATACCTTCATTCTGCCGGTTTTGATGCCTCCTGCTTCCATGATGATGACGGCCGGAAATGGATCGTCTCTCTGGAGTGGGAGACGCGTGACGGTTACCGCAAGCCCGGCGGCATCTGTCTGGCAGAATATTCACCCGAAAAAAAAGCCCTCACCGGATATCCCCGGCGCATCCACATGGGAAGCACACTGCGGGGATGCCTGGAAGGCCCTCATCTGTATAAAAGAAATGGCTGGTATTATCTGATGTGCGCCGAGGGCGGCACGGGCTACTATCATTGTGTCACCATGGCCAGATCCCGTGATCTCTTCGGCCCCTACGAGCCGGACCCTGCAGGGCCGCTTCTCACCTCCGTGCCGGAGGAGCATGATGAATCGGCGGATACCGACCATCTGAAGCCCCGATATTACAACCCGGATGCGCCTCTGCAGAAGGCCGGCCACGGCAGTCTGTCGGAAACCCCGGATGGCATTCCGTTCATAGCGTTTCACTGCGCGAGACCGTTCGTGCCGGAGCTTTGCTGCACCCTGGGAAGAGAAGCCGGCTTGCAGCGCATGGAATGGACGGATGACGGATGGCTTCGCATGCCTGGCAGCGGAAATCTTGTCCGTCTGGAATCCGAGGATGCCGGGCTGCCGCCCTATCAGGCCGCTCCGCTGCCGGCACGGGATGACTTTGACGCCGCCTCTCTCGCTTCCGGCTGGTATGCGCCCCGGATCGATCCGGCCTCTTTCTGTGACCTGACAGCACGTCCCGGGTGGCTTCGTATACAGGGACAGCAGTCTGTCAGCTCCACCGACCGCGTGAGCTTTCTGGCGCGTATCCTGACAGACCTTTACACGACCGTGACCACAAAAATGGATTTTTCCCCGGACATCTATCAGCACTCCGCCGGTCTGCTCTTTTACTATGACAACATGAATTACGTGTGGCTGCGCAAGACCTGGAGCGATACCTTAGGCGGCCCGGCACTTGTCGTCATGGAGGTCGACCGCGGCGTAAAGCGCGACCACAACGAGAGCCGAATTCCGGCCCGGGAAGGAACGGTATGGCTGCAGCTTCAGATCACGGGACGCACATTCCGCTTCCGCTGGTCTGCAGACGGGGAAACATGGTGCCTGATTGGCCCCGAATTCCCTACCTGGCACCTTTCCGATGAGCACAGTGGCTACGGGGAATTCACCGGTGCCCTGACAGGCATTGCCTGTACAGATTCTATGTTTCATCAGAAATGCGCTGATTTTGATTTTATCCAGTTCTCATGACGCCGCCGGCAGCATGTTCTTTACACCTTCAGATTTTTACATAAAATATTGCGCGTGCGGCACTTCTGTGCTATAATGCGCTAAAATGCGGTCTACATATATGCACTATATTTGTACGATTATACACAAATCCGGACCGCATGTAAAAGGAAAGGATGAAAATGTATGGAACAATTGACAGCAACGATCAGTGAAATCAACGGCGTGATCAACAGCTTTGCGTGGGGACCGCTCATGCTGCTGCTGCTGGTCGGCACCGGCGTCTATCTGACGATCCGTGTCCGCTGGCTGCAGGTCACACATTTCGGGCGTATTCTGAAGAATACCGTCGGCACGCTTTTTGTAAAAGACAAAAAGAGCGACCACGGTGCCAATATCCCCCCGTTCCAGGCGGTAACGACCGCGCTGGCCGGCACCGTCGGCACCGGAAATATCGCCGGCGTGACCGGTGCTATCTTCACCGGCGGCCCTGGCGCTGTTTTCTGGATGTGGGTAGCGGCGTTCTTTGGCATGGTCACCAAATACTCTGAGATCGTCCTGGCGATGAAATATCGCGTAAAGGATGAATCCGGCGCCTATCACGGCGGCCCGATGTACTATATTGAAAACGGAATCGGCAAGAGCTGGAAATGGCTTGCCATCATCTTCAGCCTTCTGGGCGGCCTTGCCTCGTTCGGCATCGGCAATATCGCCCAGAGCAACGAGATTTCCGGCGCCCTGCAGGATCTCTTCCATATTTCCCCGCTGGTCGCCGGTATCCTGATCGCAGTCCTGGTGGCGCTCGTTACGCTCGGCGGCATTAAGCGAATCGGTGTGGTAACCTCTTATCTGGTTCCTTTTATGTCCATCTTCTATATTCTGGCCGGTGTGATTCTGATCATCATGCGCGTGACTGAGATCCCTCACGCATTCGCGCTGATCTTCTCCGGTGCCTTCTCCTTCAAGAGTGTCGGCGGCGGACTTTTCGGTTATGCCATCATGGTCGCCATGAAGCAGGGCTTTGCCCGCGGCGTATTCTCCAATGAGGCCGGTCTCGGTTCCGCGCCTATCGCCCATGCGGCCAGTTCTACCGAAGAGCCCTGCGAGCAGGCCATCTGGGGCGTGTTCGAGGTCTTTATCGACACCATCGTGATCTGCACCATTACGTCCTTCGCGATCATCATGTCTGGCGTTCTGGATACCGCCGGCGGCCTGGACGCTTTTACCTCCAAAGGCGCGGCGGCCGTGGCAGCCTTTAACTCTATCCTGCCCGGCACCCTGGGCGGCACCATCATCGAGCTGAGCCTGCTCTTCTTCGCGCTGTCCACCATCCTGTCCTGGGCTTACTATGGTGAGAACTGCTGGCTGTACCTGACGAACCACAACAAGACCGTGGTCCTGATCTACAAGATCGTCTTTTCGCTGGTCTGCATTGTTGGCGCTGTCGGCTCCGGCACCCTGATGTGGGACATCGCGGATACCCTGAACGGCCTGATGGCGATTCCCAACCTGATCGCCCTGCTGCTGCTCTCCGGTGTCGTGACCACTGTCACGCGGGAGTACTTCTCCAAAAATATGCTGAAATAATCTACTTAAAACACGCGCCGTTTGGCGCACATAAAAATAAGGCCTTTCCTGTACATCACGCAGGAGGGGCCTTATTCTGTTGTTACGGTTTCCATACATCTTGTTAGGGTTTCCATGCTCCCTTCCAGGGGATCAATACCTTTCCGTCCCGGATCTCCGCGGGAAGCCATACATACCGGGAGTCCGCCAGGTTCATGCTGTTCCAGCGATCTCCCATATAGACCCACTGCCCGGTCTCTGTCTGAAACAGACAGGTGCTCTGGGTGTCATAGGTCACAGAGGCACCTTTATCCACACAGGGGTTTCCTTCATTCCTCCAGGATCCCAGGATCTCCTCCGCCGACCAGACCCTGGCCTGGTTGGACATCCATCCCGTGGTGCTGGAGGTCATAATGTAGTACCTGCCGTCCTCTCCCCGGCACAGCGCAGGCGCTTCCCGCATGGCACCGGGAAAGATCCGCACATAATCTTCCCCGTACACCGCGTCCGCCGGGTCTGCCGACAGACCGGTGTAATCCTCATTCAGCTTTGAGATATAGATCGTCTTATTGTTTTCGCTGGTATAGATCACATAAGCTGTCCCATCCGCATCCTGAAAGAGATTCATATCCCTGGCCTCTCCCTTCGACGCTGGGAAGCAGTCGATCTGTCCCTTTGGGCACTCGTTCAGGCGATAGCGTCCGAGCAACCGGAACGGGCCGAAGGGGGAATCGCTGACAGCTACGCCCGCCATACCGATATCATACAGATATTCGTTGAATTCGGTAGAACCGTCGCTGTGGAACCAGATCACATACTGGTCGTTTTTCTCGTTGTACAGCATCTTTGGGCGCTCTACCACCCGCCACGGATGAAGAATATCATAGATCCTGTCCTTCTCTTCCGCAGAACAGCCGGCATATACCTCCGAAAAGTAGGGATCTGTATCCAGCATCTCCCTCTCCGCGATCGTCCGCAGCACATCTCCATGACACTCCCAATGAATCAGATCCTCTGAGGTATAGACCGACACGGGGTTGGAAAGATGTCCCCATGTCTTGTTCTCTCCCACCCAGACGTAGACCATGCGTTTCCCGCCGGTTCCGTCCGGTACAGGCATCCGCTGCACCTGCCCGCCATGGGCCTGAATCCGATTGCCATCCGTATCCAGCCAGACAGCCCCGGGAAGGATCTCCTCCGCGCCGGTATCCATCACGGCCGTCTCATTCTCGTACAGCTGCGGCTGGGTGCGGCGGGGCGCTTCCGCTATAAATTGGATCGTACTCCCGATCATGGAGCCGATCAGCCCCATCACTAAGACCATTCGTCTCATCGTATTACTCTCTCGTCGCTGCTGCGTATTAGCCCGCAAAAAAGGCGGGGACCAGCAAAAACAGATCCATCAGCGCCACGCCCGCTGCCACAAGGCCGGGCCGCATGATCCGCCGCCCGGAAGAAGCTCCCATGCCCACATCAAAAACCTCCGCGGCGGTCATGACCATGACGCCCAGGCCGCAGGGAAGCAGGGCGGGACAGGTAATACCGGAGAGCAGCAGAAACCAACCGACAGCAAGCGAGACCAATGTCAGCAGAAACGCACTGAAGCTTTTGCCAGAGTGGGATTCCATGCCTCCGCCTTCTCTTTTCCGGACGACCCGGCTCCACAGGAAGATCCAGAGTACTGCTTGGCACAGCAGTCCCAGGATCGCTGCCCCACGGATCGAGGCATTGATGCGATCATCGCCCACAGCATAAATATATCCGGCGGCTGCCGCCAGCCCGATACCGCATACCCTGACAAACCATCCGAGACCTCCTGCAGCATACCGCCTCAGGCCAAGTGTCACACTTCCCTCCGATATCATCCGCAGGACTTCGCCCGCCGCTTCACAGACCGCAAACCCAAAAAAGAACATGGCGGAAAACCCCGGTGAAAACCACATCCCCCAGGCGGCAGCTGCACTCAGGCCAAGAAGGAGGATCCCGAAGATCCTCCGCCATTTGTTTACATCCGATTTTATCATCATCACACGCTACACCCGGCAGCTATATTCATGCGCACCGCTTCCAATCGTCCTGCATGTCCCGTCCGGCAATTCCACCTGACATTTGGTACTCATCGGGACCTCAAGCTTCAGCCGGAATTCCCGGTCTTCTGAGATGTCATCCCCTGAGATGTCCCAGCGGACAGCGATGCGTCCGTAGGCGCATTCCACGCTTCCCTCAGCGTACGTCAGATCCCCGCCGGGCTTCGGTGACACGCGGAATGTGCGGTATCCGCCCTCGGTGGCTTCGATGCCCAGTACCCTTCGATAGAGAAAATCTCCCACGGAGCCGGCGGCATAATGGTTAAAGGACACCATTCCCACGCCTTCCCCGGTGTTGCAGGTTCCATCCTCCCGCAGGGCGTCCCAGCGCTCCCACGTAGTGGTCCCGCCGACACGGATCTCATACAGCCAGGAGGGACAGGTATCGTTCAGAAGCATCTTCCACGCTTCCTCCTCATAACCGTTATCCATTAACGCGAAGAGAATATACGGCGTCCCCGGAAAGCCTGTCGTCACATGATAATCATTTTCCCGGACCAGACGGGCCAGGTTTGCCGCGGCCTTTTTCCGGATATCGCCGTCCAGAAGTCCATAGTAGAGCGGCAGCACATAGGCGGTCGGGAACTCCTCCTGTATTCTAGTCTCCCCGTTTTCCGTCTGCTTTTCGCGGAAGCCGTTCACACGGCCGTCCACATCCAGCAGGTGCTCTTTATAGGCTTTCGCCATATTTTCGGAGAGCCTGCGGTACATGGCCGCATCTGCCTCCTGCCCGAGCAGCCGCGCGATCTGTGCCAGAATACCGCTGCTGTAGGCCAGGGCCGCGGTCGCGGTCCACCGTCCGCGGCGCATCCATCCCTGAAAGCCCGTATCCAGCGCGCACCAGTCCCCGTAATGATGCCCCAGCCTCCAGACCTTTCCTTCTCCCCGCTCCGGCGTCGTCCCGGCCCAGTGACAGCAGGCCCGGATATACCGCTTCATGGCCGGGTACATCTTCCGCAGGATCTGGATATCTCCCCGGGCGCGGTACTCCGCCCACGGCACCCAGATACAGCAGTCACCCCAGTGATCGATGGCCATGATGAGGGTCATTTCATACTGGTTGAAGATTTTAACCTGGGGAATGATGGTGGGAATGCCGCCGCCCTTCCCCTGTTCAGCCTTCACATCCAGCAGCCATTTATCCAGGAAACGGCTCATGTCGAAGTTATAGCAGGCCGTGGGCGAAAACAGAGCAATATCCCCTGTCCAGCCCAGCCGCTCATCCCGCTGCGGACAGTCGGTAGGAATATCCACAAAATTGGATTTTGCGCCCCAGGCCACCGCCCGCTGCAGGCGGCCCAGCATTTCGTTCGAGCAGGTGAAATCCCCCGTCCTGCGGATATCTGAATACAGCGCATAGGCAGAAACTTCTATATCCTCCGGGGCGATACCGCTGACGCCGATATACCGGAATCCCATGTAGGTCAGCCTGGGAGAATACTCCTGCTCCCCATCCACACAGGTGTAGATCGCCCTTGCCTTCGCGGAACGAAGCGGCTCCGTAAACAGCTCCCCGTCCATCAGGATCTCCGCATGGCGGAAGGTGATCTGCTGACCGCGTCTGCCGCGGAGCTTCGCGCGGACCACCCCGGCAAAGTTCTGCCCCATATCATAGATGATCTCCCCGGAGGGCGCCGTCATCACCTCCACGGGATGCAGCTCCTCGTGGGCGCGCACCGGAGCGCCATAGTCTGCGATCAGATTCGGCGTAAATCCGATCTCCGATACCTCTGCAGGGCGCCAGGTTATTTTTTCTTCGTCGATGGTGGCATCAAACACCTCACCGTCGTAGATATCTGCCTCCCGGAAGCGTCCCTCGGTGGTCACCTCCCAGGTCTCATCCGTACCGACGACCGAGACACTGCCATCCTCCCATTCCAACAGGATGTCCAGGAGCAGCGCCTGCTTTTTCCCGTAGACACGGTTGCGGCGGAAATAGGTATACGAGCCCACGGCCCAGCCGCCGGCCACCACCGCCTGAAGCACGCATCCGTCTGTCAGCATATCGGTCACATCGTACACCTGATACTGCATCTGGTGATGATACGAAGTGAATCCCGGCGCAAAGTAGTCCTTTCCGACCTTCTTCCCGTCGATCGCCAGCTCGTAGATTCCCAGCGCGGTAGAAAACACACGGGCCCGTTTCAGGGGCTTTGCGATCTCCAGCTTTTTCCGGAAGGACATAGGGACCGGCGATACCTTTTTTTCTTTGAAAACGTAATCCCCGTCCGTGATCCACTGCCCGGTCCAGGGATCGCCCATCATCCCCGTCTCAAAGGTCGTCTCTGCCGAAGCACACTCCCCATAGCGGTCTTTTGCCTCTACCCTCACAAGGTAACGCGAAAGAGGCTGCAGCGCTTCTCCCCGGTAAGCGATTCCCGCCTGTCTGTTTGTCTGTTTTTCCCAGAGGAGCCTGCGTTCCGCGCCTTCAGCTTCGCACTGAAACACACGGATCCAGGCCTTCTTCAATGCATTCTCCGGATGGTCGCTTACGGTCATATACGAGAACACAGGATTTTTCTGATCGGTCAGGACAGGATCGGTCTGATGATCCACCTTTATTTCCGTTATCTTCATCATATATTTTCCTTGTTCCGGCTTTCTTTATCCCAGCAGCTTTCCGATCAGGCTGTTCTTTCTCTTCTCCTGCTGTTCCAGATATTTACGGTTTTCTTCCTCGAAATTCAGTCCCTTCTTCTCACAGAGAGCCTTCAGTTCGCGGATTCGTTCTTCCTCGGCCTGACGGTCCGCTTCTTCCTGCTCCATACGGGCCCGCTCCTGCGGGTCGATCCAGGTACCGCCCTCGGCTAGGACCGCTGCCTTCTGATGTTCCACGATGGCCTTCTGATCATCCGCCACGTATTTTTCCACATCCATCTTCCAGAGCAGCAGGATGGAAATCACGCCCGCGATAATATCCACCGCAAGGTATACAAACGCCAGCACCTGCTCCGTACCGCCCATCTGGCGGTAGATGATATCTCCGGTCCAGGTGGAAACATCCTCGATCATCGTCACCGTTGCGGGATCTACGGCATATCCGGTGTTCACATAGCCGGAGAAGGTAAGCATCGCATTGATGATGCCCATGCCAAGTCCGCCAAGGCCCACCATAATGGAGCTGTACAGCGACATGGTAAATCCGTCGCTCCGGAAGCCATTCTTTGCCTCCAGGTGATCCAGAATATCGGAGATCAGCGCCAGCATGACATACTGGGCGGGGATGATACCGATGCCCTTTAAGACGACCGCGGTGCAGACGATAGGGAAGCTGTTAACATTGATAAATGCGACCAGGCCGCCGACCGCGGCGATCACCAGGCCGATCACGATGGAGCGCTTCTTCCCCAGCTTATTGGCCAGGGGCCAGGCAACAAACATGCCAAGAGCTGCCGGCAGACCGCCCACTAGTCCCAGGGTGGACATGATGGCGGCGGAGGCGCTCTCCGGATTCGCGCTGTTCACGACCGAGTCGAACATCCAGCGGGAATAGAAGCTCATGGAGGAGTTCTTGCACAGCTGACCAAACTGGAAGACCAGGATAAAGAGAATCACCAGCCACCAGTACTTGTCCTTTGTACAGGCTTCGATGTGCTTCTTCATGGGGATCTTTTCTTCCTTCAGATTCAGCGCGAGGGCTTCCTCTGTGATGCGCTCTCTCGTGAAGAAGTACTCCAGTATGATTCCCACGGTGGACAGCAGCGCGAACGCAATGGAAATGATCCGCCAATTAGCATAGCTGGCGACCACATCGATCCCGTTCGGGCCGGAAACGAACATCAGCGGCTGCAGCAGGATCGGGGCGATAATGCTGGCGCCCACGCCGGCGGCCGCCACCGTGGAGGCATTCGAAAGCGTTGCCAGCAGCCCTCGCTGGTTCGCGTTTCTTGTGGAAAGCGATACCAGCGAGCTGTGCGCCGTATAATAACAGGGATATGCCAGCGCATAATACAGATTGTAGGTGACCGCGATCCAGATCATCTGATACGGCGCGGCAGCGGCGGTAGGCGTCATGAACATCAGGATCATGGCGACGGCTACCAGCGGGATCGAAATCAGCAGATACGGTCTCGCCTTACCGGCCTTCGTTCTGGTATTATCGATCCACTGACCGACCATCAGGTTCCCAAGGATCACAACGATTGAAGAGATCATCGGCAGCAGCGTGGCAAAAACACCAAACTTTGTCCACCCCAGAACATCTACGTAATAGCGATTCAGATAGGAGCCAAACACTGCATTGGAAATCATGGCGCAGAACGGCGCGGCCAGATATCCGAACAGCATCTCCTGAATCTTTACACTAGAGGATGTAATCCTCGTCGGCGGAAGTTTGCCGGCAATCTTATCAATCATACGATCATTCTCCTTTTTTACATTTTGATCCTATCCGAGTAGCTTTCCGATAAAGCTGTTCTTTTTCTTTTCCTGTGCTTCGAGGTACTTTTTGTTTTCCTCCTCGAAGTTCAGGCCCTTCGCCTCGCACTGCTTCTTCAGTTCGGCGATCCGCTCTTCCTCTGCCTTGCGGTCCGCTTCTTCCTGCTCCAGTCTTGCGCGCTCCTCGGGTTCGATCCAGGTGCCGCCTTCGGCAAGCACGGCCTGCTTCTGGCGCTCCAGGATGGCTGCCTTATCTTCGTCGATATATTTTTCGACATCCATTCTCCACAGCAGGATGATGGACAGGGCAAAGCCGATCATATCCATGCACAGGTAGGCGATGACCATACCGGTCTCGGTGGAGGCTGCCTGGCGGCTCAGTGTTGCGTCATAGCCCAGCGCACCCAGGAAGATGTTCACGATACCCATGGAAAGTACGGCCAGACCGACCATGGTCGCACCGTAGATCGACATGGTAAATCCATCCGAACGGAATCCGTTCTTCGCCTCCAGATGATCCAGCACATCCGACAGCAGTGCCACCATGACGTACTGAGCGGGGATAATACCCACGGCCTTCAGCACGACACCGAGGGTGACGGTCACAAAATTGTGCACGTTCAGGAAGGCGACCACGCCGCCCACCAGAGACAGCAGCAGGCCCAGTACGATGGCTCTCTTCTTGCCCAGCTTACTGGCCAGCGGCCAGGCAATGACCATACCTACGGCAGAGGGCAGACCGCCCACCAGACCCAGGGTCGACATCAGCGCACCGGAGGTGTTTTCCGGCGTCGCGGAGGAGATGACAGAATCGAACATCCAGCGGACATAGAAGCTCATGGAGGTATTCTTTACAAGCTGGCCCATCTGGAAGAACAGGATGAACAGAACCACCATCCACCAGTATTTGTCCGCTGTACAGGCCTTCACGTGGGTGCTCATGGGGAGCTTCTCCTCCTTCACGCCCAAGGCCATGGACTCCTCCGTGATTCTCTCACGGGTGAAATAGTACTCCAGCAGGATACCGACAGCCGTAAGTACCGCCAGGGCAATGCCCAGGATCCGCCAGTTGGCGTAAGAAGCCACCCGGTCAATGGAGCCGTCCGCGCCGGTCACGAACATGAAGGGCTGCAGCAGCACGGGAACCAGGATGCTGGCGCCCACGCCGGCCGCCGCTACCATAGAGGCATTGGACAGGGTCGCCAGAACACCTCTCTGGTTGCCGTTTCGGGTGGACAGCGCCACCATGGAGCTGTGCGCCGTGTAGTAACAGGGGTACCCCACCGAATAGAACAGGTTGAAGGAAATAGCGATCCACACCATCTTCATCAGATAGTTTGTGGACTGGGGATTGTCGCCGCCGGGGGTCATGAACAGCAGGATGATGGCTACCGCCATTACCGGTGCTCCCAGCAGCAGATAGGGACGGGCCTTGCCCGCCGGTGTCCGGGTGTTATCGATCAGCTGACCTACGAAGACATTGCCGATGACCACCACGATGGCCGATACGATCGGCAGCATCATGGAGAAGATACCGAACTGGCTGTCAGTCAGGCCGATGACATCGGCATAGTATCTTGTCAGATAGGCGCTGAAGATCGAGTTGGCCATCATGGCGCACAGAGGTGCCAGCAGATAACCGATGAACATTTCCGGCAGCTTTACGCTGCTGGAGGTGATCCGGGTCTTCAGGGCCGGATTTTCAAATAATTTTCCCATAGTTCTCCTCTCATACCGGGCCAGGGGACCTGAAATCCCCTGACCCGGTCGTTTTACTGTATGCAGATCGTGCGGGACACCGTCTCGCCGACCTCATCCTGCGTAACGGTAATGGTCAGTTCGCCGCCTTCACCGGCACGTACGATGGCCAGTGCCTCGCCGTAATAGGTATCCGTCGTATCCTCGGTATAATTACCGACCACGTAGGAATTGGCGCTGCCGAGACCCAGGAGCTCTCCGCCTTCCACCTCTACCTTCAGCATATGGCGCTCCAGCGGCTTCACAATACCGTTCTCATCGGTGAATCTAAAACGGATATATCCAAGGCCATTCGCCTTCAGGGTCTCCTCCTCCGGTTCTATGCGCAGCTCCGTCTGCTCTGATGCGGATACCAGGCTGTATCTTCCGGATTCCCGTCCGATCTCATCATACTGGACCGCTGTCAGCTCGCCGGCCTCGTATGGCACCGTAAACAATGTCCGGGCCGTCTTGCTGGTTTTCTTTTTACCCACGCTCTGACCGTTCAGCAGAAGCTCGACCTCCGCTCCGCGGGAATAGACCTCTACCGTGGCCTTCATGCCCTCACACCCGTTCCAGGACCAGCTTTCCACGGCCTTAGTCAGGCTCCAGCCGGTCAGATTCGGGTTATCCGTGCGGTCCACGGGCTGCACGCCGATCAGCGGTCCGGCCTCCTGCTCCAGGGCAACCAGGGTGTAGGCCGCCTCGGCACGGCGCTTGCCGGTGATGTCGATACGGCCGTTGCCGCCGGTCATCTGTGTCTCATCCGCATCCATGTGATAGTCGCCGTACTCCGGTGCTCCCATTCCGGTCTCCCCGATGTAATCCATGCCAGCCCACACAAAATCGCCGATGATCTGCGGATTGTCCTTCGCGATATCCCAGAACAACCAGGCATCCTTACAGAAGGTCTCAGAACCCAGGATCAGGCGTCCGGGATACTTTTTCATATCCTTCTTATAGCGCCAGATGCCGTAGTTGTAGCCGGCAAGATCCATGTTGGCGTAGGCACCGCGCGTCTTCACGTCGCAGGGGTACAGGGTGGCGCCGAACTTCATGAACTTATCGCCCATAATACAGGCCAACTTGTTGTAGAACTCACTGCCAACGGCTGCTTTTTTCTTTTTCTTTCCCTCGGGCGCCGCAGCCGCTGCAGCCGCTTCCTTTTCGGCCTTTTCATCACTGTAAACGCCGAAGCCGATGGAGCTCAGGAAATTGAAGAAAATGTTGATGCCGCAGGATACCGGTCTTGTGGGATCCAGCCCGTGCAGGTATTCCGTCATCTCCCCGGTAAAGGCAATGCCTTCGGGGCGGGCGGTCTCCGCGACTTCATTACCGGTGGAATACGCGATAACGGAGGGATGGTTGTAATCCTTCTCCACCATATCCCGCAGATCCTCTTTCCACCAGTCCTTCAGGTAGGTGACATAATCATATTTGGTCTTATGCATGGTCCAGGCATCCACGAACTCATCCATCATAAGCATGCCAAGACGGTCACAGGCGTCCAGGATGGCTTTGGAGCACGGGTTATGGGCGGAACGCAGCGCGTTATAGCCGTTTTCCTTGTGAAGACGGACCTTGCGTTCCTCTGCCTCCGGGAAGGCGCAGGCCCCAAGGAACCCATTGTCGTGATGAATGCAGGCGCCGCGCAGGATCACGCGTTCCCCGTTGATGGTCATGCCTTCGGCAGGGTTCCATTTCAGTTCCCGGATTCCGAAGGTCTCCTCCACCACGTCTTCTCCCAGTGTCACGCGGGCCGTGTACAGATTCGGATGCTCCGTATCCCACAGCTTTGCGTCCGGTACGGTGATGGTAAATCGAACCGTGGTCTTTGTGCTGGTAAATGCCTTGGATACGACCACATCTTCTCCGTCTAAGATGTCCACACCGATCCGTCCCGGATCGGAGACCTTTACGATGACCTCGATCTCGCCGGTCTTATAGTTCTTCGTGGTGATGCGGACACCATTTAACAGGATATGCGGCCCCCTGGCAGTCCACAGGCTCACCGGGCGGTAAATGCCGGTGCCGGAATACCAGCGGGAATTGGGCTGATCGCTGTTTCTGGCAATGACTTTCAGTTCGTTGTCTTCTCCGTACTTCAGCGCGCCGGAAAGATCCACATAAAAGTTCGTATAGCCATACGGGCGGAACGCGATCTGTTCCCCATTCAGCCATACTTCTGCGTTGTGATAGACACCCTCAAACTCCAGTACGGTATCCATCTCCGCCCACTCTGCCGGCGCATAGATCGTTTTTGTATATTCGTAATCGCCCCCGATGTACCAGCCGATATTGCCCTCGCCTGCAGACTGCGGGCTGCGGGGCTCATCGATCATGGCATCGTGGGGGATCGTCACGATCTTTGGTTCTGTCTCTCTTGTGAGACAGCGTACGGTCCACGCGTCATTGATATAGGTTCTCTTCATGTTGTCAACTCCTCATGTACACTCATGGTCTTCACAGAAACGACCAAACCAAGTCCAGCCCCGCACGAAGCTGCACGGGGCTGGAAAACAGTGTTAATTACGCCTCTTTAGCGGCTCCGGCAAAGCTAGCCACCAGATACAGCAGCCAGGCAACGCCTGCCACCGCCACGAAGATCACCCAGCTCTGGATATCCGCGAAGGTATACAGACCGGAGATCACGTAGCCGATGGGATCCGCCATCACGGTGACGCTCCAGCCGATCCCGGCTGCTGCCAGCGCTGCCGCCACGGGGGCCGCCCAGTTGCAGATGGGCATCTTGGGTGCCAGAAGAGCACCGGCCAGGGCGACTACGACCGCCGCTACCAGGAAGACATAGGTTTTCTGTGTGGTCACCATGGAGCTTCCGTACATCACAATACTTACAATGCCGACGATCGCGGCAAGGATCTCAATATAAAATCCAGCACTCTTTTTCATATCATCGTTCCTCCCTTATGCTTTCTTCTTGGACTTCAGGCCCAGATACAGGAACAGGAGCGTCAGGATCGCAAATGCTGCGTCACCCGCGTACAGAGCCGTCATCCACCAAGGAGTCACTTTCTTCATGACCGTGGTCTCGCTCAGGCCGTTGGCCGCGTTGGACTGGGCCAGGGAGTAGATCCAGTGCTTGATGCCGGTCTGCATCTGCTGCTGGAAGAAGGTATCCTTTGCGATGGCGTCCTTGGCATCCGTCATGGTACCAATGTTCGTATTCAGCCAGTTCGGGGTGTTGCCCAGCATGATTCCGCCGCCGCCGGCCACGGTATCACGCCAGTTCATGTAATCAGCACCATTGACCATGTCGGTTACCATACCGCCAAGATACCCCCACTCATTGCGGGCGATCTGCTCCAGAACGCCGCTGTGAGCACCAACAAATACGGTACCGATGCGGTTGAATGCCGTCATGATGGAGGCAGTGGTGTTGTGGCTCATGGCCAGCTGGAATCCGCGAAGCTCATTCTCACGTCCTGCCTGCTCGGTCAGGAAGGTGGAGATACCGGAACGGTTCAGTTCCTGATGGTTAAAGGCAAAGTGCTTTGCCTGAGCCAACAGGCCCTTGGACTGCATACCGCGGGTAACAGTCTCCGTCATGATAGCGACAATAACAGAATCCTCGGAGTAGTACTCATGGTTTCTTGCGCAGTAAGGGGTCCGGTGCAGGTTGGTTCCGGGAGCGATGATGGTGGATTCCTTCGCGTAAAGGGCTTCTTCACCCATCAGCTGTCCCTCTCTCTCCACCAGTTCCTTGTTCAGGGTCGCTGCCACCACGGGCTCCGTGGGGAATACCGCCATGGAATATGCAGCTTCCGGCTGATCGGATACATAGGTAGGTGCAGAGGCATCCGCCTTCGTCCAGCGGGTCTTATAACCGGCCACCTGGTCAAACGCGAATCCGACCGGTCCGTCATTCATATAGGTTCTCGGCAGCATGACGGAGTCAATGTTCTCCAGGTCGTCGCCGCCGCACTCGATAAACTGCACAGCCTCGTCCAACGTCATCTGCTGTACCAGCTGATCCCATTTCTCATCCTCGAAAGGAGTCACGCCGACGATCTTGCCTTCATCATCGATATCCAGCATCTGGATAAAGGTCAGGCCGTTGTCCGCGCCCCAGGTCACGCCGTCACCATTTTCGGTGATCTCATAGTTGGAATCGGTCAGACCGACCATCATATCGGCGGTGGGCGTCAGGGTATCGATCGTGGTCCAGCCCTTGGTCCAGTCGGTACGGGTGGTGTACTCGATCGTATCCGGGATCAGATTGTTGATGTTGGCCTCCTGGAAGGCGTTCTGTACATTCTTGGAATAGGTCTCGATATCCGTCGCTGCCAGGTTCCATACCTGTACGCGCGCGGGATCGATATCGGACTCTTCATTCACCTTGATCAGCTTGGTGTCATCCAGGCCGGCCTTGACCGCCAGGATATCATTCAGAGCCGTGTGGGCATCGGTGCCGACGGAGAAGTAATAGTCACCGGCATCCAGCGTCCAGGCACCCTGTGTGCCGTCCGCCTTGACCGCGGTCTCATCATAGCTTGCCATTAGAGCCGGATCGATATCGATCGTGATGGTCTCGCTCGCACCGGGCTCCAGGATCTGGGTCTTGCCGAATCCTACCAGCTGAATGGCGGACTTTTCGATGCCGCCGGCGGTGTAAGGCGCCTGTACAAAGAGCTCTACGGAGTTCTTGCCGGCAACTGTACCGGTATTGGTAACGGTAACGGTAGCGGTTCCGGTCTCACCCAAGGTAAGATCCACGGAATCCAGCTTGTTCGTGAAGGTCGTATAAGACAGACCAAATCCGAACGGATAAGAGATCTCGTTGGCATAGCTCCAGGCTGCGCCGGTGGAGGATCCTTCGGTGGCAGTGGCATTGCCCTGACCCAGCATCTCATCCTCGTAACGGGTCTCATAGTACTTGTAGCCGTTGTAGATACCTTCGTTCTCTACCACGAACCAGTCGCCCTTGTTGGCCTCGGTCAGCTGAGGCACATCGCCTGCCGCCGCACCGGTCTGAGAATTGTTGCTGTACATGTACAGACCAAAGTTCATCATGGCCGGAGAAGAAGTAGAATTGATGGCGTAGGTGTCAGGCAGACGGCCGGAGGGGTTCGCATTACCTGCGAGAACATCCGCCACGCCGTAGAAGCCGTATTCACCGGGGGCGCCGACCCAGAGAATGGCGTCGATATCCGCATCATTCTTCAGGTCTTCCAGCTCCATGGGATTGTCCGCGTTGATCAGAACGATAACCTTGGTGCTGTGCTGCTTCGCCAGTTCGATCATATCCTTCTCGTACTGGGACAGAGCCAGCGGACGCTCGAAGGCATCGCCGTCGGTAGCGCAGAACATGGTGGGCGCGTAGTCCGCTGCCTCGGAGCTGTCACGGGTGATCACACAGACAGCAGCGGTTCCGTCCGCTGTTTTCAGAATGTCATCCGTGTACATAGAGGCCGGGATCTCACCGGTCATGTAGAACTGCGGAGGCTCATAAGCCGGGGTGAAAGCCGGAAGAAGGCCTGCGCCGGGGAAGAAGGTCTGTCTGGTATAAGCAAAAGCCTCTTCGCTGGCATAGAAGCCAACCATATCCATGTTTACATTGAAGCCTCTGGACATCAGGGCATCCGGGATTCCTGGATCATCCTGACCGGCGTCCGTATTTGCTGCCGCAGAAGAGCCGATCATACCGCCCTTACTGGGGAACAGGCAGTTATGGCCCCACAGGGTCACTCCCTCAGAAGCAGCGTCCAGGGGAAGTGCCGCATTCTGATTCTTCAGCAGAACGCTTCCCTCAGCGCTGATCTGGGTCGCCAGATCTACGTTAGCCTGAACCAGGTCGCCCAGAGATTCAAACTCGGACTTGTAATAATATGTGTCCTGAGAGGCATCTCCGGTCTCCACCAGTTCAAAGCTGGATGTACCAAGACGTGTGTTGATGAATGCGGCTCTGCTGGGGGCATAGGATGTTGCCACCAGGCAGATTGCGCACAGAGAGGCCATAATACCGGCCAGACCGCGCATCAAACCTTTTTTCATGTGTGTTTCCTCCTTTTTCTTTTATCTTAAGCCAGGTCGAATGAGATAAAATCAAACGTCCCCTTGCCTTCGATACTGAAATACAGTGCTTCCTTTTCGCCCAGGCCTTCGGGCAGATCGCCCACAAAGCCGTGCTCGTTCTTGCAGGTCCTCACCGGGATGCGGCAGATGATCTCGCCTTTTTCTTCCTTGCGGATCACCACATCGCAGTTGGTGCCGTAGCCCTGCAGGTTCACGCGGATCTTTCTTGTCTCGCGGAGATCAATATATTTGAACGCCACCGTGCAGTCCGTGCAGAAATTGGATACGTACTGATCCGGACCGGTCTCACGGTCGGAGCCCTTCTGCGTAATGTAGGGGCTCTTTCCCTTCGGATATTTGATCATGGAAAGGAATCTGGTGCCGTTCTTTCCGTAGACCTGGCAGGCGCTGTAGGCCGGAATATGGCCCTTGCCGGCGAGCGGTCCGCGGTTCAAACCACAGGAGGTCATCTCCGCCTGATAGAATTTTCCATCCTCAAAGCGGATCTCCTCGGCGCAGGCCTGACGGGAGGACTGCTTGCGGTTGGTGTGGCGATGATAGAAAATATAGTATTTTCCTTCGATCTCGATCAGGCTGCCGTGGGTGTTGCCCGTATCCATATGCGCGTGCTTCACATCCGGCACACCGGGAAGGCCGATATCGCCGCAGGAAATCAGAACGCCGCCGAACTCAAAACCGCCTGTGGGAGAATCGCTCACCGCATAGCAGAGATTGTGGCTGTTCAGGGAGCTGTATATAAAATAATACTTCCCGTTGAACTTGCGCATGGAGCTGGCTTCGCCGAAGGGCTGCGGCTCGTAGGGAGTGCCCTTGGCTTCCTCGCCGGTCAGCACGCCCAGATAGTTCAGCTCATCCCCGGAGATAACGGTCAGCATATCTTTGGTGTCGATCTCGAACCACATCGGGCCCTTCTTCGTGGGCTGTGACCCATCCAGCAGAATGGGATTGCCGCCAAAAGCAAAACCGGTGTAGAGGTAAAGCCTGCCGTCATCATCCTTCAGGCAGCCGGGGTCGAACTGGAAGGGTTCATTCCGCTTGCCGATGGGGGTTCCGTCCGGATACTTTACGTAGCCGTAGAACTCATACTTGCCCGCAGGCTCATCGCACACGGCCACAGAGATCATCTTGGTGCCGCCCATGAAATAATACAGGTAGTAGCGGCCGTCATCTCCAACCACCATGTCCGGGGCAGCCAGACCATTTGTGATGCGGTTCTTCGGGGCCGCGGGGTCCTGCTCACGCTTAAAGATTACGCCATGATAGGTCCAGTTGCCCAGATCATCCACCGGAGCTGACCAGCACACATAATCGCCCAGGCAGAAGTTGATGCCGTTAAACAGATCATGAGATCCGTAGACATACACCCGCCCGTCCACGATATGCGGCTCCGCATCCGGCACATACTCCCAGCTGGGAAGGTACGGATTAAAAGCCTGTTTGGTTTTCATACACGCCTCCTTTTGTGGTTTTGTGATCCTTTACGATTTTTCATACGACGAGACTATTATAATAGACCGTGATAACATGCCCGAATTATAGCATATTATCACGGTCTTATGCAAAAAGAATCGTGAAATGTTTGTTTTTTTACGCAATCTGTCATCCTATCACGTTCATGCAGGATTTTTTACAAATGCTATCGTCCCCCCTCGTTTGTCAGGAGGATTATTTCCGGCATCAGATATCCAGCGCAGCGTGATACCCCTGATAGACAGCGTTGGTAATGGTGGACGCACGGTTGCAGTCGCCGATGCGGATGGTCCACGGCGCGCAGGGAAGAAGCTCTTCCGCCGCCTTGCTGCGGGCACGCTGGCCCAGAGCGCAGATCACGGTCTTGCCGGGCACCAGGTGCTTTTCTCCGTTCTTGTCCTCACAGAGAATACCGTCCTCCCGGACCTCCAGGCCCTTATAGCCGGTGTAGACCTCCACATACTTATCAATTTCCTTCAGAAGGAGCGGGCGATGGCGGACATTGGCATCCGGCGCCAGAACGTCTCTCATCTCGACCAGGCGAACCTTTTTGCCCTCCATGCCCAGATGCACCGCTGCCTCACAGCCGGCCAGACCGCCTCCGAAGACGACCACTTCGTCTTCCACACGATCCTTTTCCTTATAATAATTGTTCACGATGACTACGTTTTTGCCGTCCCGCAGACCGGGGATCGGAGGCACCAGCGGCTCGCTTCCCACGGCGATGATGATCGCATCGGGCTTCAGGCTCTCCGCATATTCCGGTGTCACCTTTGTATTCAGGCGGATATCCACGCCTGCCTTGCGGCAGAGGATCTCCTGCGTAACGCCCAGCTGATACATCTCGTACTTGAAGGGCAGGGCGCGCTCGCTCTTTAAGATACCGCCCACCTCAGAATTTTCATCGCACAGAATGACCTCATGTCCGCGCTTTGCCGCGGTCAGGGCCGCCTCCAGTCCGCCGGGGCCGGCGCCGACCACCAGCACCTTTTTCTTCTGTGCCGCGGGAATGATCTCCATGCCGTCGCTCTCACGCCCGATCATGGGATTGATGCAGCAGCGGCGGGTGGATGTCGCCGCGCGCTCCGCCATACATACGAAGCAGCGCAGGCAGTGCTTGATCTCCTCATCATGGCCTTCATAGACCTTGCGGGGGAAGAAAGGATCCGCCAGCAGCTGACGGCCCATGTAGCAGATATCCGCCTTGCCGGAAGCAATGATCTCTTCCATCATGGCGGGATCGGTCAGACCGCCCAGCGTCGCCACCGGTTTGCTCACATGCTTCTTGATTTCCGCCGCCAGGAACACATTGCGTCCGTGATCCTCAAAGGAGGAGGGATGAGTGATTCCAAAGGTCTTCTGATAGGTACCTGCGGAAACATGAATGATATCGCAGTAAGGTTCGATCTCCTGCGCAATACGCACGCCCTCATCAATATCGTAGCCGCCCTCGCAGAATTCTGCGCCGCTCATACGGAACTCAATGGGGAATCCGGGACCAACAGCATTCCGCACGCTTGTCAGGACTTCTTTTGCAAAGCGGGTGCGGTTCTCCAGGCTTCCGCCGTATTCATCTTCTCTCTTATTGAACAGCGGAGAAAGGAACTGATTGATCAGCCAGCCGTGGCCGCCGTGTACCATCAGCATCTCATAGCCGGCACGCTTTGCGTTGCCCGCCACCTCGCCGTAAGACCGCACGATATCATCGATCTGCTCCTTCGTAAGCGGGATGATCTTCATGCCGTCCGCGCGCACGGAAGGGCTGACGCCGTACTGCACCATCTCTTTCTGTTTTTTCTTATCCGTCATATAGGTGCCGGCAAACTGTCCGGAGTGGGAAAGCTCCAGGCTGGGAATGCCGCCGTGACGTTTGATGGCATCGGCCGTCATGGTGTGGCTGGCCAGGTTCCCGGGCACAGCCAGATCGATATGATAGGCGTGGGAGCCGTCTGTCTCCGGATGCACCATGCACTCGGAAACGGTCACCGCACCGGCACCGCCCTTGCTGCGCAGCTCATAGAACTTTGTGGACATCGGACCGATGCAGCCATCTTTGGTAATATCCGTGCCGCCCATGGGTGCAGACCACATGCGATTGCGAAAAGTGACCATGCCAACCTGCAGCGGCTGACAGAGATGTGGAAATTTTCTTTCCATGTGTTGATTTCCTCCTGCTTTTTATTTATATGAGATCATACTATCTATGCCATTTGATTTCACTATCATTTTTCGGCAGATCCTTGCTGGTCAGGCGCTCCCGATATTCGGTGGGGGAGCATCCGATTCGTTTAATGAACAGGTTGGTAAAATAAAAATGATTTTCGTACCCTACCAGCTCGGCGATCTCCGAAATACTTTTGTCCGTCCGCCCCAGGTATTCCGTGGCCCGGGCCATGCGGGCATTGATCAGATAATTGATGGGCGAACAGTGAAAGGCCTGATTGAACATGCGGCTCAGATGTGAAGCGCTGATGGAAAAACGCTTGGACAGGGATTCCAGTGTAATCTTTTCCTCGCAGTGCTCTGTGATATAGACCAGCAAGTCATTCATCGAAAAATCCGACCTTGTCCGGATCGCCAGCGCCCGGTTCTCGATCAGCAGCTTCACGACCTGGATCATTCCCAGGCAGATCGTCTGAATCTTCTCATCCGCATAGCCGCCGTTGCTGACATGAAGATCCAGCAGAAGACGACAGGCGCTTTCAAAATAATCGAAATGACTGCCGGACTGTGTGACAGCCGGACCTGTTCTGTCCAAAAAGCGCTGAAGGCCCAGATCCCCTTCATCCTTCCGGAAACGGATCACAAAATATTCCATCCCTTTTTCGTCAATGGCAATATTCCGGTGATAGGTGCCGGGCGGCATAATGTAGATATCCCCGTAGGACACCGGTGTCTCCTTCTCATTGACCACCAGCTTGCCGGCCCCTTTCATCACAAAGGTAATCTCATATTCCTCCTGATGCGCATGCCAGGGGTATTCCCAGGCCGGCAGGATGTCACTGTAGCAGAGATGAGAGATTACCACAAAAGGGGCCTCCCGTCTGGGGTTATCCTTTTCTGATGTAAAGTCCTTGATCCACATAGCTTCCTCCTGACCGACGCAGTGAAAACAGCGTTATTTAAATATCCTAAATTTCTCTGATGCAGAGAAAAGGCACCCCTGAAGGTGCCTTTTCCCGATTTTCATGAACACATAGGTTCCGTATTACAGCTTGATCAGTCCGAACACGATGCCCAGAATGACGGAGAGCAGGTTCACGAAGAACATGATCACACCGGCATATACACAGTAGCCTCTGACATCCTCTACTTCGCAGAGCGAGCAGCCAACATAGGTGGCGGAGTTCATAGGGGTGTTGGAGGTAGCCGCCGCCAGGTTGCAGACGAAAGGAGCAATGATGGCGATCGGAGCAATGCCGAAGCTGGCACCGATGGAGATGAACAGCGGATACATAGCATTGTATACCTGATAAGGTACGAAGAAGATGATCGGAACGACCAGCAGCAGGAAGATCAGATACATGTTCTTCATCAGGAAGCTCGGGAAGATACCGGTCAGGAATTCAGCCAGGGAGCTAACCATGGAAGGAAGTACCATGGTGCAGCCTTCGCCGAAGCCGCCCAGAGCAACAACGGTCTGTCCATCCGGGGTGGTGTAACGCATCATGTTAAACACGGCCAGGTAGAAGCAGATACCAAGCAGCATGACCAGAACGTTGAAGAAGGTCATACCGGCCTTGTTCCAGATCTTGCCGAAATCCTTCGGATAGTTTACCAGGGAAACTGCAATACAGCCAACGATGAACACCAGGTAGGACGGATACTTCAGCACAGCCAGGCAGATAACAGCCAGGATGAAGATGACAAGGTTGATCCAGAAGAACTGAGGTCTTGCATTCTCTTTTCCTGCAAGCGGATCTGCTTTCTGTCCTGCTTCTACGCCCTCGATCTGCGGACCAAGGGTACCGTATTTCTTTTTGTGAATGATCGTGAAGTATACGATTTCAGCGATGATGCCGGGAACAAATGTCAGGCCCCACGGAATGGAAGCGGTAGCAAGCTCTTCGGGAGAAACGCCGGCCATCATGGCGGAGTTTACAACACCGATGCCCCAAGGCAGCCAGCACATTGCGCACAGAGCGGTCTGAGCCAGGATAAATGCCCATCTCTGATCCATCTTGAATCTCTTGAACATGGGGATCATGATCGGGAAAACAATCAGGTAAGTGGTGGACATGTTAGCGGTCAGGTAACCGACAGCTGCGATGACCGCAGTCAGGATCATAACAACGACAACGTTGATCTTGTCGCCGATCAGGTTGACAAGCGCTCCGATCACGATATCGAACATACCGGTCTCAGAAAGCATTGTGAAGAAGATCAGACCGAACATCAGCATGTAACCGGCTGATTTCATAACGTTGGAGATCTGATCCAGGATAACACCGCTGACTTCGGGGATGGAATATCCCATGACCAGGGCGCAGACCAGCGGGACCAGGAACATAATGAAGTTCATCGGGAACTTGTTCCACAGGATCGCCGCGATGATGATGATGATCATGATAAAGGCCATTACAGTAGGGCTCATATCATTTCCTCCTTTTAATTGATCATAAAACTACAGTTGCTTCAACTTATTTTTTCAGATGATCCAGCATTCCGAACTCTCTCTGATAGGACAGAGCGATGGAATCATGGGTCAGATCTGTATAGTTGCCGGGATGAGCTGTCCAGCAGTGGCAGCTTCTTGCACCAAGCATGATCTCGGTCGGAACGCCGGCCTTCAGCAGACGCCAGGCATATTTCAGGCCGTCATCGCGAAGGGTGTCATACTCACCCACCAGGATGAAGTGCGGTCCAAGCATTCCCACATCGTTCGCGTACAGCGGGAAAGCATAGTGAGACGGAAGCTTGCCGCCCAGTGCTGCGAAATAACCGCCGGTGTAGCAGTTCTCGGCGCCGATCGCCTTCACATCCGGGCCCATTCTCATCTCGAAGTTCTGATGATAGGAATAATCCTCGTTGAAACCGTTGCTCACGCACGGGCAGTTGAGGACGGTCAGCTCGGGCTGATGCTCGTTGCGGTCACGCAGATACAGGGCCAGGCCTGCTGCCAGGTTTCCGCCGGAGCTGGAGCCGTGTACGCCGATCTTGCCGTTGGTGCCAAGATATTCAGCGTTGTCCAGGATCCACATGTAAGCCGCATGGCAGTCTTCCAGGGGCTTCGGATAGCTGATATCCGGGCCGCCGGACAGACGGTATTCCACAGACACGACTACGCAGGGAACGCGGACCGCGATCGCAGCGCAGCGGGCATTATCGATATCCAGATTGCCTGCTACCCAGCCGCCGCCGTGGATGTCCAGGACTGCCGGAGCCTTTTCCGTCAGGCCTGCAGGGGTAAAGATCCGAATATGGATCTCCTGACCCTCGTCATGACCGGGGATCATCTTATCCTCGACCTTCATGCCTTCCGGTTTGTCGAAGGCAACCAGTGCCATTCCGTTCGCCTTTCTGGCAGCGTCCAGCTTTTCAGACTGGCCTACATGCTGTGCCCAGAACTGGTTCTCATAGCCGGGAAACGGTGTGTGTTTCATGGTTATCTCCTCCTTTATTCATTCTTATCATTGGTCGATGAAATTCTAATCATCGGCGGAATCTATGGTGTTATTTTATCATCAGTTTTTTCATAATTCCACGCATTATATTATCAAATCTATGAACAATCCCATCATATTTTGTCGCTAATTTATCGCCGAATTGTCATTATTTCACTTTTTTTAGATTATCTTCTCAGTTCTTTTATAATCTCACCAAACCCCCTCAACTAAAATATCTTTTCATTTGCATGCAAAATAGTGACAAAGGGACGTACCTGCTGTCACATTGCACGCAATGTGACAGCAGATACGTCCCTTTGTCACCGTTTTTACAGTCTTTAGACTTTGTTTAGAATATGTTTATAACAGTCCTGCTTTTTTCATATCTTCGTTGATTTCGGCTGCGGAAGCAACCGGCTCATCCGCGCCGAGCTGCTCCAGCGGAGACATCTCCGGCATCTCAGTAAAGAACTTTTCTTCCTGGTTGATTGCGCCTTCCGGAATAACCGGCTCTTTGGTTTCTTTTTCAGGAACCTTGATTCCGGCCTCTTTCATCTCTGCCTGCAGCTCTGCCTCAGAGGCAATAAAGCTGTCCGCCTCGATCTGTTCAATAGGAGAAACATCCGGTACTGCCTCAAAGCCGGCTTCCGTTACGTCAATGCCTGTTTTCTTCTCTTCTGCCATGATTAATCCTCCTTCTCCTGCCCCGCGGCACAGTCCCTGCGAGCAGCCTGTTTCACTAAATTGCCTATTTATGATATGGCAAAAAAATTATATCATCCTTTCCTTCTCTTTTCGATAGAATATTTTTTCAAAAGTCTAAACTTTCTTCTCATTATTTCATTCAAAAACCCCGGATTTCATGGGAAATCCGGGGTTTTTATAAACTATATTATGATTCGAGAAAATATTTCTAAAGCGCCGCCGTGTTTATCACGCTTTCTTCAGATAATCCAGCATGCCGAATTCCCGCTTGTAGGCCAGCGCGATCAGGTCATGCGTCATATCCGTATAGATGCCGGGCGCTGCTGTCCAGCAGTGGCAGGAACGGGCGCCCATAAAGATTTCCGTGGGAACACCGTATTCTGTCAGGTGCTTTGCGTACCGAAGTCCGCCGTCCCGCAGGGTATCGTATTCAGCAACCAGCACAAAGTGTGCGGAAAGCATGCCAAGATCCGGGCAATATCCGGGGAAGGCATAGTAATTAGGAGTCGTGCCGTTGTAGCCGTTCAGGTAGCTCCACTCTGCGCCACCGGCCTTCACGTCCGGGCCCATGCGCAGATCAAAGTTCTGCTGGTAGGCATAATCTCCGCCAAAAGCAATATCCGTGGGCGGGCAGTTGAGCACTGTCAGCTCCGGCTGCTTCTCACCGTGATCTCTCAGGTACAGGGCCAGTCCGCCGATCAGGTTGGCACCGGCGGAAGAACCGTGCGTTCCGATCTGTCCGTTTGCGCCCAGCTCCTCGGCGTGATCCAGGATCCACTTGTAAGCGGTATAGACATCCATCAGCGGTGCCGGGAATCCCACCTCGGGGGAACCGGACAGACGATAATCCACACCTACCACAATGAACGGTCCGCGCTTCGCGATTTCAATGCAGCGCGCGTTATCGATATCCAGGCTGCCGGCCACCCAGCCGCCGCCATGTACATCCATGACTACCGGTGCTTTCTCCGGAAGACCGGCCGGCTTATAGATGCGGATCCGCAGTTCCTGCCCTTCATCCGGGCCGGGGATCATCTTATCCTCGATGGTCATGCCCTCCGGTACCGTGTAGCTCATCATGGCTGCGCCCTGGGCCATACGGCCGGCTTCCAGCTCCTTTTGATCGTACTGCGGTCCCTGCAGATAGGACTTGAACTGATTCTCATAGCCGGGGTAAACGTTTCTCTTGATCATAAGGGTTCTTCCTGATTGAATATATACGTTGAACAAATGCTTTGAATAGCTTGTCCGTGCTTACAGACAGCTCCTTCAACTGTCATATATACAATCAAATTGTAACACAACCCATGAGATTGCCACAACAAAGTATTCTTGCATCTTTCAGGAAAATTTCAGCCCCTGCGCTCTTTAAAAAAACGTTTATGCCCCTATTTTTGAAATTTTCTTGTCATCACAGGCAGATCCGGCGCCTCTTCACCGGCTATTTTGTTTCATACCAGGAATGACCTGTGGAAACGGCTACCTCCAGCGGCACGGCCAGCTGCGCCGCGTTCCGCATCTCCCGCTCCAACAGGGCTGCCGCTGCCGCGCTCTCCTCTTCCGGCGACTCCAGGATCAGTTCATCGTGTACCTGCAGCACGATGCGGGATTTCAGTCCCTCCCGCCGCAGCGCTTCATCCACCCGGATCATCGCGATCTTCATGATATCGGCCGCCGTGCCCTGGATGGGTGAATTCATGGCCACGCGCTCGCCGAACTGGCGCTGCATAAAGTTCGAGCTTTTCAGTTCCGGAATCGGACGGATGCGGCCATACATGGTCCGCACGCTGCCCTCCTCCTTACCCTGGCGCACCAGGCCGTCCAGATAGGCTTTCACTCCGGGATATGTGGCAAAGTAACGCTCGATATATTCTGTCGCCTCTTTGCGGGAGATCGACAGGTCCTCTGACAGGCCGAACGCACTGATGCCATAGACGATCCCAAAATTCACCGCCTTGGCATTGCGCCGAAGCTCGGGCGTGACCTCCTCAAAGGGTACATGAAACACCTGAGATGCCGTCACGCGGTGGATATCCTGGTCCTGCCGGTAGGCTTCGATCAGCTTTTCATCCCCGGACATGTGGGCCAGTACGCGGAGTTCGATCTGGGAATAATCCGCATCCACGAAAATGCAGCCCGGATCCGGCACGAACACCTTCCGGATGGCGCGTCCCAGCTCCATGCGCACAGGGATATTCTGCAGGTTCGGGTCCGCAGAGCTGATACGCCCGGTGGCCGTCACGGTCTGATTAAATCGCCCATGGATGCGCCCATCCTCCTGAATGAATGGCTGCAGGCCCTCTGCATAGGTGGATTTCAGCTTGGCGAGCGTCCGGTAGTCGAGCACCAGCGCGGCAATGGGATGTACGGTCTTCAGTTTTTCCAGAACATCGGCATTGGTGCTGTAACCGGTCTTGGTCTTCTTGGCAAAGGGAAGCTTCATCTCCTCAAAGAGCACCTGCCCCAGCTGCTTGGGGGAAAGAATATTAAATGCATGTCCCGCCAGTTCATAGATGCCCTCTTCATCCTTCCGGATGCCATCCACCAGATTCTGTCCATACTCCGCCAGAGCTTCCCGCTCCACGCGGATGCCGGCCTTTTCCATGCGGTCCAGAGAATCGATCAGCGGCATTTCTACTTCACGGAACAGCTGCTCCATGCCTTCCTTTTTCAGCTTTTCCTGCAGCGGACCTGCAGCCTCCGCCAGAACACGCGCTGCCTCGCCGAATCGGTTCTCCGGAAGTGTCTCCCCCAGCTGATCTCTTGCAATATCACCCAGATCATAGGTGCTCTTCAGTGGATTCAGCAGATAGGACGCCACGCCGGCATCCGTAAAGCGGCTGTGTTCCGGAAGATCCCAGAACTTTCGCTCCGCCTTCAGATCGGATACACAGAGCGTCCCTGTGCGCCCGGCAATGCGGCCAATCAGCTCCTCCAGCCAGGCCTTGGTCAGGAAACCACCCTGAACAAATCGGAAAATCACGTCTCCGCCGGCCAGAGCCAGATCAAATCCGGCAGGCACCGATGCCTCCGCCTTCTTTCCGGCATTCTCTTCCTCCGGATACCAGCTGGCGAATCCGGCGGGAACGCCCTGCGGAATGGACGAAAGCACCTCTTCTGCCTCCGCAATGCCTGAGATCTCGCGGATCTCGGTCAGTTTTTCCTCCGCCGCCTCCTGCTGCGGGATCTCGGTCTCAAAGCGTTTCATCAATGATTTCAGTTCCAGGCGGGAGAGTACTTCATAACCCTCCGGCGTGGCAATGCCCGTAAACTGTGCCTTTTCAAATTCCAGATCGATCGGCGCCTCCACACAGATCTTCGCCAGCGTACGGGACATTTCCGCCAGATCAAAATGCTCCCGAAGGGCTTTCTGCGCCCGGGGAGGCTTTACCTCATCCAGGTGCTCCCTGATCTGCTCCAGGCTGTGCCACGTCGCAATCAGTGCTGTGGCGGTCTTCTCTCCGATGGAAGGAACGCCCGGAATATTGTCCGAGGCATCTCCCATCAGGGCCTTGACGTCTACGAATTCCTCCGGTGTCACCTGATAGCGTTCCTTTACGTCCGCCGCGTGGTAGTTCTCCGTGACCGTGCCGCCGGCCTTCGTTTTGGGAATACGAATGCAGGTGTGCTCCGTAGCCAGCTGCAAAAGATCCCGATCCCCGGAGACCAGCGTCACCTCCATGCCCGCCGCCTCTGATTTTCGGCTGATGGTGCCGAGGATATCATCCGCCTCATAGCCAGGCAGCTCAAAGATCGGCACCCCGCAGGCGGTCAGGAGCTCCTTCATCAGCGGCACCTGCGCGTGCAGCTCCTCCGGCATAGGCTTCCGGGTCCCTTTATATCCATCGAACATCTTATGGCGGAATGTGGGTTCCTTGCGGTCGAAGGCCACGGCCAGATACTGCGGCTTTTCCTCCTCCAGGATCTTCATAAGAATATTCATAAAGCCGAACACGGCATTGGTGGGCACCCCGGCGGAATTGGTCAGCGCCGGCACACCGTAGAATGCACGGTTCAGAATGCTGTGTCCATCTATGGCAACGATTTTTTCAGGCATAGGTCCGTCTCCTCTCAATCGAATCTTCATCGACCGTGACCAGTATAACACACTTTTCGGGTTGGGGAAATAAGAGAATACAAAAGACCAGGAATGTAAAAAGAAGCACCCGCCGCAGCGGATGCTTCTCTCACTATCGAATTTATTATCTATGGCAATCACGCAGGGTGATTACTGCAGATCGTTCATGGCCAGATTGATGCGGCCCATGCGGTCTACTTCGATGACCTTTACAGTGACCTCATCACCGATATTCACGACATCTTCCACGCGGCCGACTCTCTTCTTGGACAGCTTGGAGATGTGGATCATACCATCCTTGCCGGGGCACAGCTCCACAAAGGCGCCAAAGTTCATGATGCGGACGACCTTGCCGGTGAATACCTGGCCTACTTCCACATCGTTCACGATGGTCTCGATCACCTTGATGGCCTTTTCGATCATATCGACATCGGTGCCGCAGACAGAAACGCTGCCGTCCTCTTCGATATCGATCTGTACGCCGGTATCCTCGATGATCTTGTTGATGACCTTGCCCTGCTTGCCGATAACATCGCCGATCTTCTCCGGATCGATATTGATCTGGACGATCTTCGGAGCGTACTTGCTGACCTCAGCGCGCGGCTCGCGGATAACAGGAGACATGACCTTATCCATGATGTACACTCTGGCTTCGCGGGTGCGGGCCAGGGCATCGCGGATGATCTGCTCCGTCAGGCCGTGGATCTTGATATCCATCTGGATAGCAGTGATACCCTTGTGGGTACCGGCCACCTTAAAGTCCATATCGCCGAAGAAGTCCTCCAGGCCCTGGATATCGGTAAGTACCAGATAATCATCATCGGTCTCACCGGTCACCAGACCGACAGAAATGCCGGCCACCATCGCCTTGATGGGCACGCCCGCGGCCATCAGGGACAGGCAGGAAGCGCACACGCTGGCCTGAGAGGTGGAACCGTTGGATTCCATGGTCTCGGATACGGTGCGGATGGCATAAGGGAAATCCTCAACCGAGGGCAGTACCGGCAGCAGCGCGCGCTCTGCCAGCGCTCCGTGGCCGATCTCACGGCGTCCCGGGCCTCTGCTGGGCTTGGTCTCGCCCACGGACCAGGACGGGAAGTTATAATGATGCATATAACGCTTGCTGGTAACGGTGGCATCCAGCCCATCGATCTTCTGGGCTGCGGACAGCGCTGCCAGGGTGCAAGCGTTCAGGATCTGGGTCTGGCCGCGGGTGAACATACCGGAACCGTGTACACGGGGCAGGATATCGATCTCTGCCGCCAGAGGGCGGATCTCATCGATGGCACGGCCATCGGGACGCTTGTGATCCTTCAGGATCATCTTGCGGACCGTCTTCTTCTGATACT
>CAMNFR010000008.1 GCA_946537305.1 uncultured Lachnospiraceae bacterium
ATGAACATTCTGGTATTAGAACATATTTCCAAACGATACAGTGACAAAGAGCTCTTCCGCGATGTTTCCGTGGGCATTGATGACGGCGAAAAGATCGGCGTTATCGGTATTAACGGCACAGGAAAATCCACTTTGTTGAAGATTCTGGCAGGCCTTGTGGAGCCGGATGATGGCACCATTACCATGCGGCGAAATACCCGCATCGGTTGGCTGCCGCAGAATCCGGAGCTTCCGGTTTCCACCATTCTGGAGGCGGCGACCGGTGAGGATAGCACGCGGGAGGGAGAGGCCAGACGAATGCTGAACCTGCTCGGCTTCCCGGACCACACTCGATCCACAGAGCATCTTTCCGGCGGCGAAAGAAAACGCGTGGCGCTGGCAAGGACGCTGCTGGAGCCGGCGGATATCCTGATTCTGGACGAGCCGACCAACCATCTGGACAGCGACATGGTGCTCTGGCTGGAGGAATATCTGGAGTCCTGGCGGGGCGTTCTGATCATGGTCACCCATGACCGGTATTTTCTGGATCGGGTGACGAACCGTATCTGGGAACTGGATCGCGGGAATGTATACTCCTATGAGGATAATTACAGCGGCTACCTGGCCCGGCGGGAGGAACGCATCCGCACCAGTCTGGCAGCGGATCAGAAACGCGCGAACATTCTGCGGACAGAGCTTGCCTGGCTGCGGCGCGGCGCCCGTGCCCGTTCCACCAAGCAAAAGGCGCATATCCAGCGGATCGAAGCCATGCAGAGCATCCGGAATACCGAGCTGGACGGCACGGTGGCCATCCAGTCGGTCGCCAGCCGGATGGGCAAAAAGACCATCGAGCTGCAGAATGTCAGCAAATCCTTTGGCGATCGCTGCCTGTTTAAAGACTTTTCCTACACGATCCTGCGGGGAGAGCGCATTGGTATCATTGGTCCTAACGGATGCGGTAAATCCACACTGATGAAGGTCATCACCGGTCAGCTGGCCCCGGATGATGGGCAGGTGATCACCGGAGAGACCATCCGCATCGGCTATTTTGCGCAGGAATGCGAGCAGATGGAGGCGGATACGCGGGTCATCGACTACGTCCGGGAAGTCGCGGAGATCATCCGCACCGCCCAGGGCACGGCCACAGCCTCTCAGATGCTGGATCGCTTCCTCTTCCCTCCTGCGCTGCAGCAGACGCCTGTGCGTCTTCTTTCCGGCGGTGAAAAGCGGCGGCTGTATCTGCTGCGGGTACTGATGAGTGCCCCGAATGTTCTGATCCTCGACGAGCCGACCAATGATCTGGACATCTCTACCCTGGCGACGCTGGAGGATTATCTGGACAGCTTTGACGGTATTGTGATCACCGTCTCCCATGACCGTTACTTCCTGGACCGGGTGGTCCGGCGCATCTTCGCCTTCGAAGATACCAATATCACTCAGTATGAAGGAGGATATACAGATTACTATCTTTCCCCCAGGCGGCCGGAGAACACGCCAAAGCCAGACAAAGCGCAGAGCAACCGGGATGCCGGGGTTACCGGCGGAAACGGCAAGACGAATGGATCAAAGGCAGCTGGCAATACAGCGGATAAAGGTAATGCCTCTGACACGAAAAACGAGGGCCGCAACCACGCCCATAAGCTTCGTTTCACCTTTAAGGAGCAGCGAGAATTCGAGACGATCGATGACGATATCGCTGCGCTGGAGGAGCGAATCGCAGCAATCGATGCGGAAATGGAAGCTTGCGCAAGTCAGTACACACGTCTGAGTGAATTGACAGAGGAAAAAGAAACACTTTCACAGCAACTGGAAGAAAAAATGGACCGCTGGGTCTACCTGAATGATCTGGCGGAACAGATCGCGCAGCAGTAAAATGAGATAGTGACAAGGGGACGCACCTTCTGTCACATTGCTTGCAATGCGACAGAAGGTGCGTCCCCTTGTCACTAATTCAACTCAGCAGATTGATCAATCCCGTGATCACGGCCCATACGAAGGCCACCGCCATTACGTTCAGCAGACACCCGCAGCCCGGTCCGGGGCTGCCGCTGCCGCTGCCACCTCCGCCGGTCTTGATGGTATAATCCAGATAATCGTTCATGATACCTGTCTTATATGAACCGCACGGCTGTTCCGTAGGCCATCACCTCTGCGGCGCTCTGCATCACGGAGGCGGAGCTGTACCGAACGCATACAATGGCGTCCGCGCCCATGCTCTCCGCTTCTTCCACCATACGTTTGGTGGCCAGAGCTCTCGCGTCATTCATCATTTCATTGTAGCGTTTTAATTCTCCGCCCACCAGGGTCTTTAAGCCGGCGCCGATATCCCGCACCGCATTGACCGTCTGAATGGTGCTTCCCTTAACCATGCCCAGCATTTCCAGTTCTTTACCGCTAATGGTATCAGTAGTTACTAAGATCATCCTCTTCTCCGCTCCTTATCTCTTTAATTCTTGCGACCAGCACATATATTATACCGATTCCCAGCGCAATCAGGGGAATGGCAAAAAGTATCATGACCGGTTCCAGTTCTGTTGCCAGCACCACCGCCACACCGTAAATAGCCAGATAAACCAGAAATACAATGGTGATTATGATAGGGGCCAGCATTTTTTTACCGTGATTCTTCATATCATATTCCTCTACTCCGGTCAGGATAAAACCTCGATTCAGGTATCAGCCACGCATCCGTTAAAGAAATCGATGATGCCCTTTTCCACTTCCGCCTTGATCTCATCATAGTTATGGATCTCGTGCCGGTAGCCGCTGTAGAGTTTCGTCTTTACAGAGTGCCCTGTAGAGGCCAGCCAATTGGTGGTCTGATAGACGCCCTCACCCCAGTTGCCGACCGGGTCCAGATCGCCGCCGATATTGTAAATGGGCAGTCCCGTCGGCACCTTCGCGGCCCATTCCGTACCCTGAATAAAATCCATCATCTCGCAGAAATACAGCATAGAGCGATTATTCACCGGCTTGGTAAATGCATCGAAAGGATCCGCCGCGTGATCCTGCTGCACCCAGCTGCTGTGGCAGATCCACTCATTGCCCAGCTTTACAGGTTCTTCAATGCGGGCAAACATGAAACCAAACAGCATACCGGTGAAGGCCGGATCGGACTCATCCCCCTTGCCTGCATCTACAGCCGCCTGCAGCGCACCCATGGCCTCCGGAAGAGACGGCAGCGCACCGCATGTTCCGCAAAGAGTGACGCCGGTCAGTTCTTCGCCGTATTTTGCGATATAATCTCTGGCGATGAAAGAACCCATGCTGTGACCGAACAGGAAATACGGAAGGCCCGGGTACATCTTTTTCACCAGCAGAGTCAGCGTGTGTTCATCTTCCATCATGGTGTGAGGGCCCTTCTCTCCCCAGTCGCCCCAGCTGTCATTAACAATCGCAGTCTTTCCGTGACCAACATGATCATCCGCCGCCACAATATAGCCGGCATCCATGAAAGCCACGATCATATGGAAATACCGGCGGGAATGCTCCCCAAATCCGTGAACCAGCTGAATGATCCCTTTGGGTTCGCAGGCAGGCACGTAGATCCAGCCCTGTACCTCATCCCGCTCATTAAAAGATTTGAAACTGATCTCATGCAACATAGCGATTTCCTCCTGTGTTGTTATGGGACAATGGTCATCTGCAGCTTACCGTATAATTATATCATTTATCTAATAATAAATCAATATGCTTAATAATATCTCAGCAAATGCCCCTCAGTAAGTGCCGGCTTTATCGGAAGGCGACCACTTCCTCCAGGTCTTTGCGGGGACGGGGAACCGGCTCCTGGCTCTTTTTGCCGATGGCGATCACGGAAAGAATCTGCTCATCCGCCGGGATCTGCAGAAGCTCCCGAATGGCATCGGCGTCCCGGATGCCCATGATCAGGGTATCGTAACCGGCATTGGATGCTGCCAGCACCAGATATGCATCATGAAGGCCCAGGTCATAGGCACCCCAGAAATTACCGCCGTCATTTACGGGCTCACCGTCCGCATGGCCCACCACGTTCTTCACAAAGGTGGTCACCACCAGCGCAGCCCCAGCGGAGTTCTTCTGATTAAAAGCGGGAAGCCCTTTTTCCCGCAGTTCCTGTTCATTTGTCTCCGCTACATAGCAGCGGGACGTCTGCTGATTTTTCCAGGACGGCGCCTGCTGCGCCTGCTTCAGGATCTTTACCATATCCTCATGAGAGACACCTTCCGCGTAGTGACGGCAGCTTCTACGGATCTCTATCAATTTTTCAAATTCCATGACTCCTCCTTCTCGGCAGCCTTCCTCTACCGACTGTGTCACTGATTTCCTGCCCGGCAAGGCGATCTATTATTTTTGCTCCTACCTGCAGTGGTGGAAATCTTATCTGTTCCTAAAAAAGCCGGTTCAGAGATTTTCCGAACCGGCTTTATTTTTCATGGTTTCAGGAGACAAAATTCCTCATTTCAAATTCCTGACAAATCAGTTACTTGATGACAATATAACCCTCTCTGCGGGGCTTCGGAACGGGTGCTTCACCGTCCGCATAACCGAGCGCCAGGGATGCAACGCCAGTCAACGTCTCCGGCAGTCCCCATTCGGCCAGCAGTGCCTTGCCCTCTTCCAGCTCGAACATCTGCTTGCAGCGGTGGATCCAGCAGGAACCCAGCCCGGCAGCATAAGCCGCATTCAGCATGTTGGTGCACACAGCGGCTCCATCCAGCTCGTGAGTCTTGCAGTTTTCCGTTTCAAACACCAGCACAATGGTCGGGGCGCCATAATAAGGATGCGTGTCCTTCCCCAGAACCTTAGCGTTCAGGGCATCCACCCGGGCCACATACTCCGGCGTCTGCACCGCCACAATCTGCACGCCCTGCGTCCCCGCGCCTGTGGGTGCGAAGGTACCGGCTTCCAGAACGACCTGCAGCTCTTCCGGCGTGATCTGCTCTTTCTTATACTTGCGGATGGCTCTGCGATTCTTTAAGACTTCCAATGCTTCCTGTTTCATATGCTTACAACTCCCTTTTATTTAGCTATAAAGATTTACTTTAACGGACTCTCTGATTGTTAAATGGTTGCGATGATTCGTGTTTACCACTTCTCGATCCAGGTTTTCAGCTCGGCTGCCCCTGCGCGGGCAGAAAGTTTTTCGCCTGCCACAACCTTGGCGCCTGGTGCCAGCTTCTGCATGTTCTCACCGGAGGGCCCGATACCGCTGCCGCCACTGGTAGCGAAAGGAATCACTTTCTTACCGGAAAAATCATAACTTTCCATGAACGTATCTATAATGGAAGGCTCACGATACCACCAGACGGGGAAGCCCACATATACGGTATCATAGGCAGCCATATCCTCCACGCGAGAGGCAATGGCAGGCCGAGCTGCAGGATCATTCATCTCCAGGGTACTGCGGGACTTTTTGTCCATCCAGTTCAGATCCGCCTTGGTGTACGGGGTCTCAGGAACGATCTCGAACAGATCTGCCCCGGCAACTTCCGCCAGGTTTTTAGCCAGCTTTGCGGTCACGCCGCTGGCACTGAAATAAGCAACCAATGTCTTTGCCATGGTAATACCCTCCTTTATAGTGACGGCTGCAGACAATTATAGCATTATACTGCGGCTTCTGTAAAATATTATAGTCATCAGATTGGACAAAATCAAGTTGTTTATAAAAAGAGGCCTGCAGGCCTCTTTTACAATCTTGTTTAATTGTCTTCCGCCACGTGGGAGGTGTAGACCTGACGTTTCATGGCCATCTCATCGCTGGCCAGGTATTCGTCGTAGGTGGTGATCTTATCGATCAGCTTGCCGTTGACCAGCTCCATAATGCGGTTGGCGGTGGTCTGGACGATCTGATGGTCACGGGAGGCGAAGATCATGACGCCCGGGAACTTAATCATACCGTTGTTCAGGGCCGTGATGGATTCCATATCCAGATGATTGGTAGGCTCATCGAACAGCAGCACATTGGCGCCGGAGATCATCATCTTGGAGAACATGCAGCGCACACGCTCACCTCCGGAAAGAACGGAGAGCTTCTTCACACCGTCATCTCCGGCGAAAAGCATGCGGCCCAGGAACCCGCGGACGTAAGTAACGTCTTTGATCTCGGAATAGCCGGTCAGCCACTCGGTAATCGTATAATCGGACTTGAACTCTTCAGAACTGTCCTTAGGGAAATAGGCCTGCGAGGTGGTGACGCCCCACTTGTAAGACCCCTCGTCCGGCTCCATCTCGCCCATCAGGATCTGGAACAGCGTGGTCTTGGCCAGTTCGTCGGAACCCACCAGCGCCACCTTGTCATCGTGGTTCAGCGTAAAGGAAATGTCATCCAGCACCTTCACGCCGTCGATGGTCTTGGAGAGGTTATGCACCTCAAGCACATCATTGCCGATGGAACGATTCGGGCGGAAGTCGATATAAGGGTATTTACGGCTGGAAGGTTTGATCTCATCCAGCTGGATTTTTTCCAGTGCACGTTTGCGGGAGGTCGCCTGCTTGGATTTGGAAGCATTTGCGGAGAATCTCTGAATGAATTCCTGCAGTTCCTTGATCTTCTCTTCCTTCTTCTTGTTGGCTTCCTTCATCTGACGGATCATCAGCTGACTGGACTCATACCAGAAATCGTAGTTGCCGGCGTACAGCTGGATCTTTCCGTAGTCGATATCCGCGATCTGTGTGCAGACCTTATTCAGGAAGTAACGGTCATGGGAGACCACGATCACCGTGTTCTCAAAGTTGATCAGGAATTCCTCCAGCCAGGCAATGGCGGCCAGATCCAGATGGTTGGTCGGCTCGTCGAGCAGCAGGATATCGGGATTTCCGAACAGGGCCTGTGCCAGCAGTACCTTCACCTTTTCACTGCCGGAAAGCTCCTTCATCAGCTTATAGTGGAGATCCGTCTCGATCCCCAGGCCGTTTAAAAGGGACGCTGCATCCGATTCCGCTTCCCAGCCGTTCATGTTGGCAAATTCCGCCTCCAGCTCGCTGGCCTTGATGCCGTCCTCCTCCGAAAAATCCTCTTTCATGTAGAGAGCATCCTTTTCGTGCATGATCTCTACCAGCCGGGGATTGCCCAGCATCACGGTGTCCAGCACACCGGTATCATCATACTGGAAGTGATCCTGCTTCAGGAAGGAAAGACGCTCGCCGGGAGTGATGATGACCTCTCCCTTGGTGGGCTCCAGCTCTCCTGTAAGGATGCGCAGGAAGGTTGATTTGCCCGCGCCGTTGGCGCCGATAAGGCCATAGCAGTGGCCGGGCACAAATTTTACGTTGACATCCTCAAAGAGGGCACTCTTGCCGAAGCGCAGGGTTACATTGCTGACTGTGATCATGGGTTAACAATCTCCTTGAATATATTACGTTATGAATTATCCTTGCACGTTGCCGGAATCCGAGGCAGCCTTGGTCTCCGTTGAGCTGCCGCCGGAATTCAGCTTGTCCTTATTCTTCTTATCCTGTTCCTTATTCTTTTCTTCTTCGCCCTTCTTGGTCTCCGGCGCCTTGTGTTCCGTACAGGTACGGTAAGCCCGGCCGCCGGTATGACCGCTGTCATCCGTGGAGCTGGTGGTCTCCTCCGGCAGGTGGATGCAGGTGCGGTAGCCTATGCTGGGACAATACGGCCCCGGCTTCATGCCGCTGCTCTTGCAGACACGCACAGAGTAATGCACATCGCACTCTTCCGTGGGCTCGGTGCCGCGCTTAAAGTACTCCGTGTAGACCATGCCGTCCCGGTGATCTCCGGTGCACACGCCCTTCTTTACCAACTTGCCGGATTTTGCGCAGATCTCGCACTGCACGATATCGCTGGGAACCTTAAATTCCTTCGGGCGCAGTCCCTGTTCCGCATCCACACGGTCCATAATATGCTTCCAGATGATCTTATGATAGGAAGAGCTTTCATTGGCCTCCATGGGGCTTTGATCGTCATAGCCGCTCCAGATGCCCATCGTATAGTAAGGCGTAAAGCCCACGAACCACAGGTCTGTCTTGCCGGTAGCAGTACCACTCTTGCCGGCCGCAGGCATACCGTTTTCCAGTGCCGCGGCGGTACTGGTGGAGCTGTGCAGTCCAAACAGGCTGGAGGGCTCCAGGGATCCCTTCATGGCATCCGTCAGCAGGAAAGCCGTGCTCTCCTGCAGCACCTGATGGGTCTCCGGCGTATTTTCCAGAAGCACTTCACCATTGCGGTCCAGGATCTTTGTATAGAAAATGGGCTTGGTGTAGACGCCCTTATTGGCGATGGTGGCATAGGCCGCCGTCAGCTGCAGGTTGGTCACACCGTCCGTCAGGCCGCCCAGCGCCAGAGACGGGGAGATATCCGTATAGATACGGCCATTGATCTCTTTTCTGGCATAGAGGGTATTAAATCCGAAATCCTCCGCGTACTCAAAGCCCAGGGCCGGCGTCACCGTATCCATCAGCGTCTTGACCGCCAGAATATTCATGGAATAGACTATGCCCTGACGGATATTCGCATAGCCCACGTAGCTGTCCCCCCACCAGTTGCGGAAGGTCTTGCCTGTAGAGGGCTCAGTATATTCTTCGTCGTAATACGTGCTGGCCAGCGTATTGCCGCAGGCGTCAATGGCCGGTGCAAAGGCTGTCAGCACCTTAAAGGTAGATCCCGGGGAACGGCGCGTACTGGTGGCACGGTTCAGGGAAAGGCTGGTACTCTTCTGGCCGCGTCCGCCGGATATAGCCTTTACCTCTCCGGTAGCCTGGTCCATCAGGACCACAGAGGCCTGCGGCTGCAGCACGGGCGTGAGCACCTCGCTGATGATACGGTCCCCGTTCTTGAGCACCTTGTTCTTAAAGCGGTCGATGACCCCGTCGATCTCGTCCGCAGAATCATACTGCAGGCTGCTCTGTCCCAACTCTGCCCGGACATCCGCATCGTTGAAATAGAAGGCTTCACCGTCCCGGTTGACGGCCAGGTAGTAGGTAAAGGAGTACTTGTTGTCTACCTCTGAATAATTATCAGGATCAGAAATCTCATCATCCACGATGGCCTGCATCGCCTTATCCTGCGTGGTATAGATCTCCAGACCGCCGGAATACAGCAGCTGATAGGCCTGCTCTTTTGTATATCCGCATTTTTCCTGCAGGTCGTTCTGCACCTCGGTGATCAGACGGTCCACAAAATAGGAATAGGGATCAGAATCCGTATCGTGGTACTGGCTGTTGATGGACTGAATGCGCGTATAGACATCATCCGCCAGCGCCTCCTGCTGCTGCTCCTTGGTGATATATCCCTGTTCCACCATGTACTGCAGGATGATCTCCCGCTTTTCGGAATTCTTTTCCGGATGTCTGATGGGATTATAGCCCACAGGATTCTGGGTGATACCGGCGATGACCGCGCACTCGGACAGGGTCAGTTCGCTGACATCCTTGTCAAAATAGCGTCTGGCAGCGGTCTGCACGCCCAGGCAGTTCGCGCCCAGATTGATGGTATTCAGGTAGTTTTCAAGGATCTCTTCCTTGGACATGACCTTTTCCAGTTCCAGGGCCAGATACTGCTCCTGGATCTTTCGCACCACCTTGGCACCGATGCCCTTTTCTCCGCCGCCCGAGAACACATTGTTCTTGATGAGCTGCTGGGTAATGGTGGAGGCGCCCTGCGTGCTGCGGAAGCGGCTTTTCACGCCCTGCAGGCCTGCTCGCAGAATACCCTTCAGGTCCACGCCCTCATGCGTCCAGAAGCGTGCATCCTCGATAGCTACAAAGGCATTTTTCAGATCATCCGGGATCTGCTCGTAGGATACAGGATCACGGTTGGCCCCGGAGGTGACCAGGGTCTGTATAACATCGCCGGAGCTGTTATATACGGTGGTGGCGATTCCCTGCGGGGAAACATCGATACTTCTCATATCCGGTGACCGCGCAATGATTCCCTTCACCACGCCGTACGCTGCCATGATGCCGATGACTGCTGCCAGAATGCACGCAAAAAGAGCGGCGCGAAGAACGATGAGCACTCCTTTGGTGCGCACCTTCGGTCCCGCCGATCGCATTTTCTGCAGCTGTTTTCTGGCTCCGTCTCTGCCAAGATTCATAAGATCCCTCCCGGAAGAAGGTTTTTGTTTCTTCGGCGCGGCACTTCCGCGTCTGCCTGAAACTAAATTATACCAGAATTAGGAAAAAAAATAAAGAGGAAATCACTCCGGCAGCACCGGATATCCGATATTATTCACAATTCCGATGGAAACATATCCCTGTACGAGAGCGCGGAAGTCTGTTCCTTCCTCGCAATCTTCATTGTACTGCCCTTCTACCATATAGCGGATACCTCCGTCCGGAAGATGCTCCACCACATTGTAGCGGTCGCGGTAGAACATGCCGCGGGAAACCGTACAGTTTTCCGCGATCCCCCTGCACTCTGCCAGCGGACAGCCCGGAAAGTTTACGTTCCATATGTGCCCGGTGCCCAGAGGCCGGTCGATCAGCTTTGCCAGGACCTGCGGAAGATACACATCGGTGACCTCGTGTGTTTTCCCGAACGCCTCTTTGCCGGCCCCCTCCTCTGAAAGCGCGATGGCTTCATAGCCCTGAAAAGCGGCTTCCAGGGCAGCGCCGACCGTGGCAGAATACTGAAGGTCTGAGGCAGCGTTATAGCCGTAGTTGATACCGGAAAGAACCACCTGCGGTCTTTCCGGCATCACAGAAAGGCTCCCCACGCGGACGCAGTCGCCCGGCGTTCCGCTGCAGGCGAAGGCACGGACGCCCTCCACCGGGAAATCCGCGTGGTACACGTCTATGGTATGGTGCAGTGTGATGCTGTGAGAGGCAGCGCTGCGCTGTGCCTCCGGGGCCACCACCCAGACCTCCCCAAAGGCGCGGGCGGCCTCCGCCAGGCGAATGATCCCATCCGAATGTATGCCGTCGTCATTGGTGATCAGGATTTTTCTCATCCGTTACTCTCCTTGTATGGTTCTGAATTGTATTCTTATGTACAAAAACGCTGTACTGCTGCCCCCGCCGGATCCTCCGACAGCAGGCGCCGCATATCCTCCGGCAGCGGTGCCTTCAGGCAGATCTCCTCTCCCGTAAATGGCTGAAAAAAACGCAGGCGGGACGCGTGCAGGGCTGTTCGCTGTATCAAAACCGGCTCTTGGAGGCATGCCTGCTCGCCTGTACCTTGTTGTTCCTGCAGTGGCGTGTGATTTTGGGAATCCGAGCCGTAGAGCGGATCTCCCAGCAGCGGATGCCCGATATGCGCCATGTGAATACGGATCTGGTGCATGCGGCCGGTCTCTATGCGCACCCTGGCCCAGGACCGGTCCTCGCCGGCATACAGGATCTGATAGCGGGTGACGGCAGGCTTTCCGTCCTCCCGTATGAGCACCCGGCAGGCATTATCCGGATCACGCCGGATGGGCGCTTCTATGGTATTCCAGTGTTCTGCGTCCGCGCCCGGCAGCCGTCCGGCCGCCACGGCCAGATATTCCTTCTGAAACAGCTTCCGTTCCCGCTGTTTTACCAGGCGGCCCGCGGCGGCCTGGTTCTTGGAAAAAAGGATCACGCCGGAGGTCTCCTTATCCAGCCGTCCCGCCGGACGCACCACCAGCGATTCTCCTTTTTCGTGGAAATAATACATCAGCATGTTCACCAGCGTGTCCGTCTGATGAATTCCGCCTGGATGGGACGGCACCCCCGCCGGCTTATTGACGGCGATCAGGTCTTCATCCTCGTACAGGATATCGATGGGCGCCGGATTCAGTGCCAGCGGCTTTGGTTCGGCGTTGCCCTCAACATCGACCTCCACCACATCCCCGGGATCCAGCATCCACGTCACGCGGCATGGTTCCCCGTTGACAAGTATCCCCGGGTCATGAAATTTTACCTGCCGGATCTGTTTTTTGGTCAGCCCCAGCTCCAGCCGGAGGTAATCATACAGCAGGATCTTTTCCGATGCCGTGCCGCGCAGTCTTCGTTCCATAGTGCTCCTTTCGCGGCTGTCTGATCCGTAAAAGGAGTCCGACAGCTTATTCTATGTCTGCAGCTTCTTCCACGCGTGACAGCATCCGGCGAATCTTTTCCTCCAGGGATTCCTTCATACTGATCTTCACGGAACCGAGCTCCATGCCGGCCTGTGCAAAATAGAAGGACAGGAAGAACGTGCTGATGCCAGGCGCAAGATCGATGTCTATGGTTCTCCAGGTCGTGTCGGCGCCGGTCAGTGTGATCTGCCCCGCCGGTTGATGATCCTTCAGAATGGTCAGCGGAATCTGCGCCAGGCTGCCGAGGCCGGAAGCCGCCCGCACCGTAAGCTGCAGATGGTAGATGCCCCGCTCCCGGATGGCCACACTGACCATGGTGGTCTTCCCCCGGCCGGTATCGATTTCGGACACGTCTACTTCACCGTTGCCGTCCGCATCCAGCCGGCAGTCCACCAGCTTTTCATAGGAAAGATCTTCCTCATCCATTTCCGCGGCCAGCTGCCTTTCCAGTGCATCTTCGTTTCCCACAAAACGGCCAAAAGCAGGCTTCCCCATCAGGAAGCGGCAGATGTTGGCGGCGGAGCGCTGATATTCCGCGCGCGTCACCGTCCCCGCAGCCAGCGCCTCGGCGGAATTGTCGTGGTTCGTATTATCCTCCGCAGAGCCTGTGACCATATACAGATCGTTCTGGGCGCGGATCATAGCTGCCATGTTGCCGGGATCGCCCGGCGCGCCTTCATCATTCCCCTTAGCCCACCAGTCGGTCATTACGATACCGTCAAATCCCCACTCGCCGCGGAGAATATGCGTGAGCAGATCATAATTGGAAGACGTATAAAAACCGTTGACCGGCCCGTAGGTACTCATGACCGCATGGGCGCCGCCTTCCTTTACAGCGATCTCGAACCCCCGCAGGTACAGCTCCCGGATGGCGCGCTCGGAAGCCACATGCTCCACCGTGTGCCGCCCGGTCTCCTGCGTATTCATAATAAAATGCTTGATGGTCCCCGTGACATTCCGGCGGTGCAGGCCGCGCAGTTGTGCCGCCGCGCATTTTCCGGTCAGCAGGGGATCCTCGGAGAAGTATTCAAAGTTGCGGCCGTTCAGCGGGTGACGGTGCAGATTCATGCCCGGCCCCAGCAGCACATCTATTTTGTTCTTGCGAAGTTCCAGCCCCTCCCAGGCATAAAGTTCCTCCTGCAGAGCTGTATCCCAGGTGCTGGCCAGGCAGGCGCCGTTCGGCATGGAAAACGCCTTTTTCCCGCTGTCCATGCGGATTCCGGAGGGACCGTCTGAGCAGCATCCCACTGGAATCCCGAAGTGAAGAAGACGGTCGGTCACGCCGCCGAAGGCGCCGCCGCAGCCGGGCGTCACCTTGGGAGAGCTCATGCCCTCTCCCCGAACAATGCATACCAGATCCTCATCCGAAAGCTGGGCGATAAATGCATCCATCGAGGCCCTTCCCTCTGCCACATCCTTCAGGATGATGCCCTGATCCCCTGTCTGCGGGATTTCCTGCGGAAGCATCCTCGCTCTTCTCTCCTGGGCATTCTGCTGTGCCATCGGCACCGGTTCCCACGCCTGACAAAGCTTTCCATGCTCATCCCGGCGAGGGATCATTCTGTCAAAGGGCTGCACCGGCGCCAGCGCTTCTTCCAGCTGGCAGACACATTTTGTCTCCTCCAGCGTGAAGCGGCCGGCCTCCCCGGTGTCGCGGATGTTCGCGCCGACATGGAGAATGTAGTCCCCCGCCTCCATCACCCAGGCACTGCGATACGGCGTTTTGCCGGCATCATCATAGGAGGCCATGATGCGGTCAGCAATATCGATTTTTACAGTTTCCGACTGCCCCGGCAGAATGACACCAGTCTTGACGAAACCGGCCAGTACGCGGACAGGCTTCCCAAGCTGTCCGTGCGGTGCCTCCAGATAGACCTGGACCACCTGACGGCCGGGGCGCTCTCCCGTATTCGTGACATTCGCGGAGATTGATACACCCTCCGCATCGCGCGAAAAGTGCTCTGTTTGTATATCAAAATCCGTATAGCTGATCCCATAACCGAAGGGGTAGATCACCTTTTCCGGTGCGAATGTCTCAAAATAACGATAGCCGACATAGATATCCTCCTGTTGGATATTCTGCTTGCCGGATCCAAAGTTCGTCGCGGAGGGATAATCTGCCACAGTCGCAGCAATCGTATCCGCCAGACGGCCGGCGGGATTCACGTCTCCCATCAGCACATCCAGTACGCCGCGACCGCCTTCCTGACCGCCCTGCCAGATATAAGCCACGGCTGCCGGATCATATTTCTTCACCCATCGCATATCGATGATATTTCCTGTATTCAACAGCACGATGGTCCGGGGAAAAGCCTTGGAGACGGCTTCGATCATTTTTTCTTCTGCGTCGGTCAGACGCCAGCTTCCTTCGGTATCCCGGTTATCCTGATCCTCCCCTGCTGTCCTGCCGATCAGCACAATGGCTGCGTCCGCGTTCTGCGCGGCGCTTTCCGCCAGCGCGTCATCCACCGGCATTTCCTCCTGATGCCAGGGCTCGTTCGCCCATCCCTGGCCGACATCGAAGGGATGCTCACGGATCCATTCGTCATAGGTATGCTGAAGGCCTTTTTCCAGCGTAAGCCTGCCATCTTCCTCGATAGCTTCCTTGACGCCGATCACATACCGGGTGTTGACCATCCCGCCGGATCCGGTGCCGCTTTTATAATAATTGTACTGACTGCGGCCGAAAAGCGCAACGGTGGTTCCTTCGGCAAGCGGCAGGGCCTTGCGTTCATTTTTCAGCAGCACCACGCCCTCCGCCGCACAGTGCCTTGCACACCGTGCAAACTGATCAAGATCAAAGCATTTTTCCGCCATTTCTATTCTCTCAATCCGAAAGTATTCCCGAGCTGTCCGAATGGCGCCGGCCAGATACAGAGACCCAAAGGCGATCACCGTACCATCCTCGCCGGCCGCCTTCACAGCCATCCGTATTCCCTCCGGCACATTTTCTGCTGCAGCGGCTTCTGCGCCTTGTGACCTCAGATATGCCGCCAGTTCCTGCGCTGTCAAAGCCCGGTCACTGTTCGGTGTCAGACAGACGAAGGAGCTTGCCATGGGCATCAGGATACGGATCATCTCCGGATAGTCCTTATCCGCCAGCACGCCCAACAGGAATACCGCTTTTTCCCCGGGCAGCAGGACCCGGAGGCTCCGAACGAGCGCCTCGGCGCACTGAGGATTGTGACCTCCGTCCAGAATGCAGAGCGGATTCCGGTTCAGCACCTCCATGCGGGCAGGCCAGGTGACATCCTGAAGACCTTTTCTTACGGCGTCCTCCGGAATCTTCCAGCCTCTCTGCCGAAGCGCCGAGACGGTCTCCAACGCCACGGCGGCATTATAGGCCTGGTATTCTCCCAGCAGTGCCAGTTCATGCGCTTCGCCCTTCCAGGTAAAGCATTGTCCATCCAGGGACATATCGCCCTTTTCCAGATTGGCAAAATCCACCACATTCATCGGAACAGCCTTGTCCAGGCAGGTCTCCCGGATGACCTTCACAGCCTCCGGTGCGCCGCCGTAGCAGACGACATGGCAGCCGGGCTTGATGATCCCGGCCTTGGTCCGTGCGATCTTTTCAATGGTATCCCCCAGATATTCCGTGTGATCCAGACCGATATTGGTAAGTACGGCAACCTCCGGGCAGTCGATGACATTTGTGCTGTCCAACGCACCGCCCATGCCTACCTCCAGCACGACAATGTCACATTTTTCTTCCACAAAGTATTCCATGGCGATCGCCGTGACCAGTTCAAACTGACTGGGGTGATCTTCCATGCGCTCCGCATGCTCTTTTACCCGTTCCGTAAGAGCTGCCAGCACCTCGCCGGGAATGTTTTCCCCGTCCACCCGCATGCGTTCGCAGAAATCCTGAATATAAGGAGAGGTATAGAGACCCACCCGATATCCCGCCGACCGCAGGATGGCGTCCAGCATGGCACAGGTGCTGCCCTTACCATTGCTGCCGGTCACATGCACAAATTTCAGTCTTTTCTGAGGATCTCCCATCCGGCGCAGCAGCTCCTGCGTGCGGGAAAGTCCCAGACGCGTAGTGCTCCAGCCGCAGTTTTCGATATAAGCGATAGCTTCTTTCTCTGTCATGACGATTCCTCTCTGACAACTATTATGGTATCTATTCAAGTATCTCTTCAGGTATCTCTTCCGCGCTTACTATAACATACCACCCTTCACGCCGTAAATAGAAAGATAAGCATCCCTACAAGCCTATATCTGTCGATTCCCTTATCTGCAGCGTGCGCATCCTCAAAAGGAGCAGTCATTTCCGCAAATGACTGCTCCTTCTTGCTTTATTCACCGTCTTCTGTTTTATGCTTTGTTGTGCTTCCCCGGCAGCTGCTGCCAGGTATTTCTCGCCATTTCGTAGATGCCGTATATCACGTCCTTGGCGGAGGCGTATTTGTCTGCCGTGGAGACAATTATTTCCTCCCGGCTGCGGGGCATCTCTCCGCCCAGCGGCCACATGTGCCGGCGGATGATGCGCTCTGTTTTCTGGTCAAGATCCGGAATCAGTTCCCGGGCTGTTTTCACAGAATCTTTGGGATGCTGCACGCAGCAGACACGGTTATTCTTGTATTTTTCATGTCTTCCCAGGATTCCCAGGTCATGGCAGAGCGCCCCCTGCACCACACTCTTTTTATCGGTGCGGACATGAAGCTTCTCCAGTGCATGGCAGATGCGCACACTGCTGGCAGTTACACGCAGGGAATGCTCCCCTACGGTGCTGCGGTAATGGTGCTTCTGCTGCATGGCTTTTTTAAATGAGGGCGAATGGATGATCTCCGCTCCGTAGCGGCGTACATCCTGTTTTACGGTTTCCTTAGACATATAAAAGAATCACCTCTATAGTAATCAGATAATTCAGATACATTGTACGCATCATCTACATCGTATCCTCCGAACACATACAATACCGGATTACTCCCACTCGTTGACCATCTCGCAGGGGTACAGCGCATAGTCTCCGTCGCCCGCCAGCAGAGAGCAGGCTGCGTCCCGCGATGAAATATCCGAAAAGATGCCGTAAATGGCGGAGCCGGAGCCCGTCATCAGGGCGCCGATGGCACCGGCGTTTATCAATCTTTCCTTCCAGGCCCGCACGCGTTCCGGCGCCGGCACCGTTTCTTCAAATACATTATACAGGTTCTCTGCCAGGGCAGATGCGTTTCCGCTCTCCATCGCACGGATCACCGCTTCATTCCTGTTGGAAGCAGGATCGTAGGGAATGGCATCCACCCGGCCGTACATTTCGCCGGTGGAATAACTGTCTGACGGTTTGACGACCAGCAGCGGGAGCCGCAGCTCCGTATGGATATCTGTTAACCGTTCTCCGATGCCCCGTCCCAGGGTGGCATGCGGGATCATGCAGGCGGGGACGTCCGCCCCCAGCGCTGCCCCGGCCGTGATCAGCTCTTCCCGGGTCATTCCCAGCCGGTACTGCCAGTTCAGCCAGACCATCAGCGCGGAACAGTCCGTGCTGCCACCGCCCATGCCGGCGCCGGAAGGTATATGCTTTTCCAGGTGGATATCCAGTCCCGGGATCCTGCCCGGGAACCTCTGGCGCAGGGCTGCATAGCCGCGGCACACCAGGTTATTTTCGTTCTCAAATGCCTTCACGGAACAGGTAAAACGCAGACTGTCCGAGTCATTTTCACAAATGGTAAGTTCGTCTGCCAGGGAGACCGGCTGAAAGATCAACTCCAGGTCATGATATCCATCGGGCCGTTTCCCCAGTACATATAAGGTCAGATTGATCTTGGCGCGGGCGGTCAGCACCCACCGGCCGTCATTTCCCGGCTGTTTCATGCGCACTCCTCCACGGTCAGGATGCAGAAAACACTGATACCCAACCCTCTTCCGAAATCCGTAAGGCCTTCCCCGGTGGTCGCCGTGATTCCTATGCTGTTCTCCGGCAGACCGGTAAGTGACGCAATGGAGGCACGCATCGCCTCCACGCGGGGAGAGATCTTTGGTCTGGCGCATTCTATGGTGATGGAAAGATGGACCGGCGCAAAGTGACGCTCCGCCAGATCCCGGATCGCTACCTTCAGGTATTCACGGCTGTCGGTAATGCCCGCCCTGCACATGTCATCCGCCACCTTGCCCAGAATATTTCGGCAGGTGATGCCGGAGTAGGCATTGGTAATGGCATGCAGCACCACGTCGCCGTCGCTGTTGGCAGAAAGCGCCGGCGCTTCCGGAAAAAGAACACCGCCCAGTACACATCCCGCATTTTCCGTATTCTCCGTAAAGCGATGACTGTCCTGTCCGATCGATACTCTCATGAACCTCTCCTTTCACGATTCAAGAATGCTGCTTCTTCCGTCCGAACTTCTTCTTTTCTCCACATCATTATATCATTTCAGCCAAAATGTCGTGTTATACAATGAAATCTCCCGTCTTTCCGCGGGCGGCTTTGATGAGGTCCGCCGGAGCAAGCTCCAGCTGCAGGCCCAGCTTTCCGCCGCTGACCAGTACCGTGGGAAGCGCCAGAATATCCTCCTGGAAGACCGTGGGGAACTGCTTCTTCATGCCGATGGAGGTGCATCCTCCGCGGACATATCCGGTGAGCGGCGTAAGCTCCTTTAACGGAAGCATTTCCAGAGATTTTTCTCCCACGCATTTCGCTGCCTTCTTAAAGTCGATTTCCGCGTCGATGGGAAGCACGAACACATAGTGCTCTTTGCTCTTTCCCACGGTGACCAGGGTCTTGTAGACCTTCGCGTGATCCTGGCCCAGGGTATCGGCAATCTGTGCGCCGTCCGTAAACTCCGTACACTCATAGGTGTGAGGCGTATAGGCAATCTTCCCTTTATCCAGCTGCCGCATGGCGTTGGTCTTGACTTCTTTTTCCTTCTTGGCCATGGTCCCTCCCTCCGAATCTTCTGCGTATATCGCAGGATTCGCCGATTTCTTAATATCCTTCAACCTTTTCCATCGAGGCCTATCCCCCGATGCTGCGCCGGTATTCCTTCTTCCACTCTTCTACCAGCTCCGTCAGACCGGCCGCACGGCGGATATTGTCCTTATCCAGCCAGGTGATGGCCTGCTGGGCCTTTCCGGAAAACCTTGCGTTTTCCCGAGCGGTCTTCCATTCCTTTTCCCAGCGGGCGGCGGTATCCGGGGAGATGCCCCGCAGGACATCCGCATCCGCAGTCTCCGGCGCCATCCGTGTAATCCAATAATATTTCTTTTTATATTCCTCGCTCCCGGTCAGGGCACAGGCCTGTGCCAGGCAGGACGCAGCCTGCTGCCACAGATATTGTCTGGCCAGGGCCATTCCGTTGTTATACCACACTGCTCCGACGAACAGCTTATCCGCACGGCCTATCCCCGGGGATGCCAGCAGACGGTCATAGATCGCCGCGGCCGCCGCATACCGACCCGCCGCGAACAGGGTATCGCCTTTTTCCTTCATCCGCGCCGCCGGGCTCTTCTTGGCAAGCGCGGACAGCTTTTCCCGGAAATGGAACAGCTCATCGCTGTCATAGTAGTGAATGTCCTGCAGAATGACCAGCAGCAGCTCCGAAAGCTCCGCCTGCTCCTGCCATTTCCGAAGCTTCCGCTCCAGATCCGTCATCCCCAGCTCTGTACCGATAAACCGATAGAGCCGCTCATCCAGGAAATCCTCTTCGATCAGCGTCGCGTTATGATATATATAGTAGCTCAGTTCTTCCTCGGAATAGAGGGAGAGTCCCAGCTCCTCCACATAGTAGGGTTCCGAAACCGCATGGCTCCGGCACAGAAGAATGCCGCTCATAGATGATATTCCTTTCGCAGGATCTTTCCGCTCGCGGGGAACAGCTCCCCAAAGCCCTTGTCGATCACACGCACCGTCAGTGACTCCTCCGATTCAAAGGAGAGAATCACCTCCAGCCGGGTCGTCTTGTTCGGACGTTCCGGCAGTTCACTAAGATCCACCTTCAGATGATCCGTCCGGGGAGAATTCACCTGAGAGATCACCAGATCCAGCACACGGGTGTGGTCCGGAATGATCTCCACGGAATTACGGGCCTCGTACCAGTTGGTGCCGGCCTCCGCCAGCAGCAGCTTTTCACTGCGCCCTTCATAGCGCACCTGAAGGCTCACGTTCACACCGATGGTCCCCTCGCAGAGGAACAGGAACGGATAGGCCGTTTCCTCCCGAAGGCCGTCGCCCGCCAAATAAGCTGCGCCGCTGGCGAACACATGCTGCCCGGCGAACACCTTGCGCTTGTAGGCGATGCGCCGGATAAAATTCCCGGCCCACTGGATCTGCGTAAAGCCCTTCCCTGTCAGGAAGACCGCAGAGATAATCTTTTTGTCCAGCAGACGTTCCGCGCAAGAAGTCAGAATGGCGTCTGCCATGTGCTGACCGGAGGGTGTCTCCAGAACTTTCAGGGAAAATCCTTCCTCCAGGCGCTCATGGCGTCCCTCGATCATCTGCGGCTTTCTCCCGCGGATCACCCTAGCCTCATAATAGTGAAGGCCATCCTCTGTAAGATCGAACATGCAGACGGTATTGATCCAGACATCCTTCGGCTGACTTAATGCATATACCAGAAAGCTTTCGGAATGCTCCATGATGCGCACCTGATCCCGGGGGATCTGACAGCGTTCCGCCGCGCGCACCAGAAGATCCGCCAGAGCTCCGTCCATCTGCTGTACCGTGAATACCAGACTGTCGATCTGCGCGCGCCCGTATTTTTCCCGGACCAGATCCAGCAGTCCGCCGATAAAGTGGACCATAAGATCCTCTGCGGAATATTTGACACCGCCGATGGTAGCGCTGCCGCCCTTTTTGGCCAGAGAGATCAGCTTATCTACCATCACGCCGCTTCCCATCAGGGCCTGTGCGTAGGCATCTTCTCCGATGATCCACGCATTCTCCCCGCGCCCGCGGCAGATCACGGTGGGGATCAGACAGGTCTCCTCCCCCGCTCCCAGCAGCAGCGGTTCTGTCTGACCGGTCAGAGGATTCATGCAGCAGACCTGTGAATAGTCATCGCACAGATCCATTCCTAACAATAACTTCTGCATGCTGTCCTCCTTTCCTGCGGCAATCCCGCAAATGTATATTGAAAAATATCGATCATAGCTGGTCCGTCATTCTGTTCAGAAATCTAAATAGCGAACAGACTGTCCACCCAGGTATCCCGGATAGCATATTCCAGCACATCGTTCTGCCACTCAGCCACGCGCTCTCTCCTGCCATCCCGCACGCTCTGCTGGCAGCGGTTCAGGCAGGCATAACGGCTTTCGTCCGCGGCGGGGCTTTCCAGCCCCTTCATGGTGCCTGCATCCAGCACCTCTCCGCCGGTTCGGCGGATTTCCCAGTGAAGTTCATCCCCGGCAAACAGCAGCACCGGCTTTACATAAATGCCCCGCACGACCTCCGGCAGGATCAGCTTACGCTCTTTTTGATCCTTCATCTCCGGGAGTATGTGGATCGCCAGCTCCAGGTGTTCCCCGACGGCCCCGTGATATTCGATCCATTCACGACACCGGATCTCCTCCGGAAGACGGATGCGCCCCGAAAGCTGCTTCATCCAGGCAAAGACCCGGCCCTTCCGAAGCAGGGTCTGCAGAAGCTGTGTGCCAAGCCGGGTCTCCTCTTCTGTGAGTTCTCCCTTAAAGGCATAATATTTTACCAGCGCCAGAATACAGATTTCCGGCACCTCCTGCTCCCGGTTCTCTTCCCGCAGCATTTCCTCCACAAAACGGAAGACCATTTCCTGAGGTTTCTGCTGACGGAAGAAATAGCCGTCACATTTGACCACGAAATAGGCGTGTACCAGCTCCGGATTCACCTGGTCCTGCTTCCGGTAGACAGCAAAGACCTCGTCCATCTGCTGCGTACAGCCGGTGAAGAGCATCTGACCCAGCAGACGTTCCGGCATATCCGAAAGCTGCAGGCCCTCCCGGGCCGCCCGAAGCAGAATGGGCACCATCTCCCGGCTGGAGGAATTGTAGTGGGTGCAGAGATACTCCAGTACATTTTCGTCCGCTTCGCCCTCCCGGGCCAGATAGCGGCACATATCGATCAGCAGTTCATCCTTGGTGAACAGTCCATTTTGGATGGTGGTGCTGACCAGTTTTTTCAGAATATCCAGAGAAAGATCCCGGTAGCCGATACGGCGCACCTGTTTTTCCGCCTCTGTCATGCGGCCAAGTTCCACCAAAATGCGGGTCAGCTGCAGGCGGTGTTCGCGGGATATTCCCTGATAATGGATGCAGGAAAGGATCTCTTCCTCCCAGGCGGGTTTTCTGCGGACGGCTGCTGCCACCACGCAGGATGTCATCTCCCGCTTGTACTGCCGGTGGAACTCTCTGGCATCCACTTCCCGCTTGAGAACGCGAAGATCCGCTTCTGTGCGGCTTACGGATTCCAGTATGCGTCTGGATTCCTTCAGACGCAGCATCGGATGCTTTGGCGCCAGTTCCAGGCAGCGTTTTTCCAGCGCCTCCGTATCTTTCATGAGACGCTTCATGCGGGCGCCATTCCCGGCATACCGGCTGCCTTCCCCGTCAGAAAAGAGAATGCGGCAGCGATCGGAATAGACCGGTAGGATCGCCATCCCGTCGTGCAGCGGCGCGTAGAACTCTTCCTCCAGCTCTCCGTAGACCACAATAGCCTCCGTAAACCCGGAGATATCTGTAGAAATCTGACAGGCATTCAGAATGTCCGGCAGGCTCCTGGCCAGACGTTCATCCACGTCCGCCACCTCCAGAAGACGGCTGTACAGCAGAGCCAGATGCTCATCCTGCAGTCCGCCCTTCGCACAGCGCAGCACGAAGTTCCTCATCTGTTCCCGGTAAGAGGACAGGATCTGTCTGTCATCGTCATAATACTTTAAAAGGTTCTCATACAGGATCCGCTGGGAATCCAGGTCCCTCGGGCTGTTATAGCTGAAATAGAGCATGATCTCCCGGGGGAAGGGCTCTTCCCTGTCTTCCGGGACCGTATACAGATAATAATCGTACAGTCTGGTCAGCCTGATATCCCGGGAAACGCCCAGCGAGAACCACGAGAATTCTTCCTTGTCCCGGCATTCTCCCTTGATCAGCAGAGAGCAGATGCCAAGCAAAATCTCATCCCGCGGGTAGGCTCCGTACAGCTCCTTCAGGATGCGCACAAAACGGGGATTGCCGGCGCGCTCCTGCCCGGCCAGCGAGGCCACATAGACCGCTGCTTCTTCGCTCAGGAAACCATGTCTGGCCGCGAAAAGCAGCACGCGGGCAGTGATATCGTCCATCTGATGAACAATATCCGGATAGCGGTTATATATACGGGTAATTTCCAGCAGCAGGAACGGGCTCCGGCTGCCCTGCCGGTAATACCCGGTCAGCTTTTCCAGCACCTCTCTCGGGCGGGAAGCGGCACCTTCGTCCAGGCGCAGCAATAGCAGCGTCTGGAACATGCTGCCCTGGCCCAGTTCCTCAAAGTGGCGCAGGATCTTGATCAGCTGTTCTTTCTGTTCCCAGCTTTCGGAAACGCGCATGGTCAGATACATGAAGGCACAGTAGGCATCCACATCTTCCCGGCGTCCCTCCTGGATCTGGCGAGATGCATCCTCCAGAATCATAGCGGAGACATCCCGCTCTTCCTTCCACAGGCCAATGGCCGCACGGTAGAGCTTCTGTCTGGCCGTAGGGGCAGAATCCCCCGTCATTTCCTCCCAGCAGTACTGCAGGTATTCCAGATTTTCAGTCTGATCTCCCTTCTCCGCCGTCACCAGCAGGAGGGTCTTCATAAATTCAAGCTCCTCCTTGCGGCGCTCTCTCCGGCGGGCCGCGCCCTGCGCGCCCTCACCGGCCTTTTCAGCGCAGACCGGAATGTTATATTCCGCAAAGTCCGTGGTCACGGTAATCCGTCCCAGGTTCTTTCCGGCGTGCATCTCTTCATATACTAAATGGTAAGGGATCTCACAGGAATCCTCTTCCATATCCTTATCGGAAAACAGCAGACGATCCAGACGGATCCAGTCTACGTCCGCCGTCACTGCGAAGCGCAGTGCGCCCCAACCTTTCCTTGTGACGCGGATGCTGTCGGAGATTCCCCGCTGGCCCACCGTAAAGTTGCGGGGCGTCTGCGGAACGGTAATCTCCATGCGCTCCTTTTCGCCCGCGGCAATCAGGAACTCCTCCGCCAGCCGTCCCCGCTTGAGAGAGCGGCGCAGCCCGTCGTAGACCGCCCGCAGGGACATATCCTCCATCCAGGGCGATGCGGCAAAGGCCCGCTTTTCATAAAGCTCCTCCGCCTCCTGGGGATTCTCCCGGGTCATCTTCGCATAGTCCGCCAGCGTTTCCGGCAGGCCTTCTCTTCCGCCGGCCCCGGGACGCACGCGGAAAACGTACGGAATGCGGGTCTCCCCGCCGTTATATACCAGATCAAAAGCGCCGGTCAGTTCCATGCCGGGCTCCAGCTGATCCGCCTGTACCTCGTAGGGAATATAGGCGCTCACGCCGGCAAAGGTATCCTGCAGCAGGACCACCCGGCTGTCTCCGGAATAGATCAGACCACGGAGGGGCAGGCCGTTTCCGCTGGTGATGCGGATGTCTCCGCGGTAATTCTGGCCGGCGGCCAGCGTCTCTTCAATGCTTGTAACCAAAAGCTCCAGGGAGGGCTGTGTGATGTCCGTCCTTCCCTCTGCCAGCTGATGTATCCTCTCTCTCATGGTCTCACCTCCTCTCAGGCACTGCCTTTAAATGTATCACAGTTGCCTGCAAAAATCCATATATTTTTTTATATCCTTTTCATAACCGTTATCGCCCGGTGTAAAAAAGGTGCGTCCCACCAGCTCATCCGGCAGATATTGCTGTTTCACATAATGGCCGGGATAGTCGTGCGCGTATTTGTAGTCAAGTCCCCGTCCCAGTTCCCTTGCGCCCTGGTAATGCGCGTCCTGAAGATGCGGCGGCACCCGCTTTACGGGAACGGTCTTCACAGCTTCCATGGCCGCCATCAACGCCATATAGGATGCATTGCTCTTCGGCGCGGTGGCCACATAGACCGCGGCCTCCGCCAGCGGGATCTGCCCCTCCGGCATGCCCACGCGCTCCACGGCCTCCGATGCCGCGACCGCCACCCGCAGAGCGTTTGGATCGGCCATGCCCACGTCTTCCGCCGCGCAGATCATGATGCGCCTGGCTATAAACTTGGGATCCTCCCCGGCATAGATCATGCGGGCCAGGTAATACACGGCCGCATCCGGGTCGGAGCCGCGCATACTTTTAATGAAAGCAGAAATGATATCATAATGGTTGTCGCCGTCTTTATCGTACCGCACATTCCGGCGCTGTATACACTCCTCTGCCACGGGCACCGTAATATGGATGATCCCGTCCTCCCCGGGCGGCGTGGTCAGCACGGCCAGTTCTATGGCGTTCAGCGCATTGCGGGCATCTCCTCCGCAGATATCCGCGAGGAACGCCAGGGCATCCGCGTCCGCCTGTGCATGATAGGCGCCCATACCGCGCTCCGCATCCGTCAGTGCCCGCTGCAGCAGGCTCGTGATATCCTGCACGGAAAGCGGATGCAGCTCAAAAATATTGGAGCGGGAGATCAGCGCGCGGTTGACCTCAAAATAGGGGTTCTCTGTGGTAGCGCCGATCAGGATCACTGTCCCGTCCTCTACAAAGGGAAGCAGGTAGTCCTGCTGTCCCTTGTTAAAACGGTGGATCTCATCAATAAAAAGAATGGTCCGCTGCCCGTAGGAGCCAAGCATCTGTTTCGCCTCGTCGATGACGGCCTCCATGTCCTTTTTGCCGGCGGAGGTGGCGTTGATCTGCCGGAAATGGGCCTGGGTCGTGTGCGCAATGACCTTGGCCAGGGTCGTCTTTCCGGTACCGGGCGGACCATAGAAAATCAGGGAGCTGATCTTGTCCGCGGCAATGGCGCGGTAGAGCAGCTTATCCTTCCCCAGGATGTGCTGCTGCCCCACGATCTCGTCCAGCGTGCGCGGCCGCATGCGAGACGCCAGCGGGGATTCTTTTTCTTTCTCCTTTTCCCCCATATACTCAAAAAGATCCATACCTATCTTCCTCCTGCCAGCAGACTTGTTATCGATTGTACCATGACGGGCCCAAAAGTGCAATCTGCGATCATTTATATCCGTAATAATAATTGCGCCCGCGACGCCGCAGAATGGTGACGGCACCGCTCTCGGCCGTGCTGGCGGTGCGGGCGCCCACACGCCGCACACGCGCCACGGTATCCGGATGCGGATGTCCGTAGCGGTTATGCTTACCGCAGGAGAAGATCACGAATTCCGGGGAGACCTCCTGCAGGAACGGCGCCGTAGAGGCATACCGCGACCCGTGATGTCCGGCCTTCAGCACATCTGCCTCTGCGATCTTTTCCCGTGCCATCCACACCTTCTCCCCTTCCTCTCCCAGATCTCCGGTAAAAAGGGCGCTGAAGCTTCCCTGTTCCAGGCGGATGACCAGAGAAGTCTCGTTTTTATTGTCTTCTGCGAACTGCCGCTCCTCCTCAGGCGTCGGGTAAAGGCAGGTAATACGCACATTCCCGAGCTGCCAAGCATCGCCCGCGGTTACGATCCGCACGGGAATCCCTTTCTCCTCCGCTGCCTGCAGTATATCCGCAATCTCCGGATCCCGCGCGGCGGTCTGTGTCATTCCCAGCGCACCGACGGAAAGCGCAGGATCCCGAAGCAGATCCGCCATGGCATTATAGTGATCAGAATCCGCGTGCGTCAGCAGAAGGACCTCCAGACGAGCCGTGCCCTGGCTCCGAAGAAACGGGAGCACGCGCCGAATGCCCACGGAATCCGCGCTGCTGCTGCCGGCATCGATCAGCATATCCCCTTCCGGCGCACGGATAAACAGACTGTCGCCCTGGCCCACATCCAGCGCCGTGATCTGCAGCTCCGCCGTAAACGGCAGTCTGTGCAGGCAGCAGAGCGAAAGAAGCACGGCCGCTGCCAGCCCCGCGAACGCCGGGAAACGTTTGTATCGCCCTTTCCCCCACGCCCAGACAAGAATGCACCCGTAATAAAGCATGATCTGCCAGGCCACAGGCATCCCGGTCACCCAGAGATACCCCGGCAGCCTGACGGCACAGGATGCCGCCATCCGGTATACCGCCAGGATGCCCCGGGCCGGCATCAGACATACATGGGCCACGATCCCCGGGATCACAGCCGCAGGCATACCGCTCATCAGCCAGGCGAGAGCCCCGGTCAGTCCTCCCACGGCTGCCGTACCAAGCACGACGCCGGAAAGCGGCAGCACCAGCGCATTTAAAAGCACGGCTCCCAGAGGAGCGATCCCGTTCATGACCGCCAGTACCGGCAGCGTCATCCACTGAATCGCAAAAGAGGCACGGATGTTCTTCGGCATTTCCAACTGCGGCAGCAGCCATCCCACTGCCAGAACAGCCAGAAAGGACAGCTGAAAACCGCTCTGCCACAGCAGCAGCGGATACTGCCACAGCAGGAATATTCCTGCCAGGGCAGCGGCCGAAAGCAAGTCGTAGGTCCGCCCCAGCAGTTCCGCCCCCAGCATCAGCCCGAACATTATACCGGCGCGCACGGCGCTGCTGCCGCTGCCGGTCAGAACAACATAGCCGGCTACGGTCAGCAGGCTCAGTACTGCGGAAAGGATCCTTGGCGCAGGGCTTCTTTTCAGCAGACGCCACAGCGTCATGCCAAACAGGGATACATGTAGTCCGCTGACCGCCAGGATATGGGAGATCCCGCCCAGCTGATACAGCTCCCGCATATCGATCCCAAGTTCCGATCGGTCCCCCAGCAGGATAGATAACAGCACACCGGCATCCTCTGTACCGGCCTCGGCCCGAATGACCTCTCCCATGCGCTCCCGCAGACGAAAGAGTCCGTCTTTTACGGGTGAGAAAGAGGCATTCACACATACCCGGGTCATCTCGCGGAGGGAAAAATCGATCCGCTGCGCACGGTAATATGCCTGCAGATTGAACTCTCCCGGGTTTCCGGGCAGCAAAAAAGGCGACAGCGTCCCTGTCACCTGCCATCGCTGACCGACCTTCATGGCCTCCGCGCCCTCGCAGAAGACCAGGAGATCGCGGGCAGCCGCCCGCTGTCCCTCGATCTCCACATCATTGTTGGTCAGAATATAAGAATATCCGGAGGATGTACGCCGGATATTCTGCACACAGCCGGACACCCGGACGACGGCAGACTCTCTGCCTGCCATCTTCCGGTCCAGTTCCGTCTCACGATCCAGCGGTATCCCACACAAATCAGCCAGCAGCTCCCCCAGGATCCATACCCCCAGGATCCAGAGCAGCGGCCTCTTGAACATTTTCTGTCCTCTGTTTTATTCCTTTTTCTCTGTCAGGTCCTCCCGGGGAAGCAGCGGCGTCCCCAGATTCAGATCCGTTCCTACCATTACATCCGCATTGCCTCCCACCGTCAGCTGCACCTGGTCTATATCCGGCAGCTCCGTCAGCGAGTTGACAATGGCATAGACCTGCAGCAGTCCCGGAATTCCCGTATCTTCGGACAGGAAGGCATCGTTCACATTCACATAGCAGATGCGGTCCCGCACACTGACGCCCAGGATGGAAACATTGGGAGGCAGCACAGCCGCATGACCTTCACCGCCTGGCCCCCGGATCAGCAGTTCCAGCACGATGGAGGCGTCGGATTCATCCACGCCCACCTCCAGCCGGCGTGTTTCCGGCACCAGCGCCGTGGCCGTGGCGTTCGCAAAGTACAGCGTATATTCGGTCTCCCGCCGTTCACCGCCGTTGTTGTCGATGGTCAGGATGAACGAATCCGGCTTAATCGCTCCCACCTCTGCACCATTTATATCCGTCAGCGGCTGATCATTCACATTAATGACCATAGAATCGGCCTCTGCCACCGGAAGCAGCGTCTGGGCCAGCGCGGCCCGGCACAGCGTCTCCTCCGGGGTCCCCGCCTGAGGATACTCCCCGATCAGATACAGGACCAGGCATTTTTCCTGCCATGCGGTATGATCCAGATCCACCGTCTTCGGCAACGCAGAATGCCCCTCCGGAAATTCTCCGTCCCGAAGTGTGACAAACAGTTTTTTCAGCGCGTTCTCGTCATTCCCCTCTACACCGCTGGGTGCAGAAAGGAGGGCTGTCCCGCTGTTGTTGATATAATAGACATAAGCCCCTGCCAGGGCTTCTTCCTCCGCGGTCTGCTGCCCGCACCCGACAAGCAGGCAAGCCAGGACCAGCAGCCATACCATTCGTCTGATCGTCCTCATGCCTTCTCCTCGCTGATATAGTGCAGGGGGATGCGCACCACAAATGTGGTTCCCTCGCCCGGTTTACTGTAGACCTTGATTTCTCCGTGATGCAGTCCCACGATGCCCTTGGCAATGGAAAGTCCCAGCCCGGTGCCTCCCGTGGCGCGGGAACGCGCTTTGTCGACCCGGTAGAATCGTTCGAACACATGCTCCTGCGCATCCTCGGGGATCCCGACGCCGGAATCCGCGACTTTAATATAGAAATACTGATAGTCCGCGTTCAGCGTCACCTTGACCCAGCCGCCGTCTTTATTGTATTTGATGGCATTTTCCACCAGATTCGTGACCGCCAGGGTCAGCTTTCCGTCATCAATATCCGCCATGACCGGCCGGAAGCTCTCAAACAGAAGCTCAATATCACGGGTACTCGCGATAGGCTTGAGGCGCTTCAGGATCAGCTCCATCTTCTCATTGACGTTCGTGCGCTCCACCTTCAGTACCACAGCGTTGTTATCCAGTCGTGACAGCGAAAGAAGCTCATCGATGATCTTGCTCTCCCTGTCGATCTCCTGGGAGATATCGGCCATGAATTCCTGGTACAGCTCTACCGGGGCCTCCCCCATGCTGATCAGGGAATCCGCCAGCACACGGATGGAGGTAATGGGCGTCTTCAGTTCATGCGCCACATTGGAAACAAACTCCTGCCGGCTCTCATCCAGCTGTTTCAGCTGTCCCAGCGTACGGTTGACCGATTCGCTGATGCGCGCGGTCTCCCGGTAATCCCTTACATCTACCCGAACGGAAAGATCTCCGTCCGACGCCTTGCTGATCGCTGTGGAAAGCGTACGCAGCGGCCGCAGGAAGCGGCGCAGCAGCAGTACATCCAGCAGGATCAGGATGATCACGAACACCGTCTCGATTCCGTGAATATTCAGCCGGTCTGACATAATGGGCGCTTCCATCGAGGCCGTTCCCACGTTGACCAGAACGGCACCTACGATACGCCCTTCCTCTGTCTGAGAGGTGATCGGCTCTACAAAAAACAGCGAATGCGTGTCCCGGTCGTACTCCGTGGTATATTTTCCGGCCATCATTGCAGAAAGCACTGCGTCTGCCAGGATATACTTCCCTTCATCGCGGGAAAAGGTATCCCGTATGACCTTCATGGACCGATCTACAATACGGACCCGCCCGTTCCAGCTGTCCGCCACCTGATCCACCAGCGCCAGACCGATTTCATCCTGCGCGTCGTCCATGAAGCCGTTTTTCTGCAGCTGATTCATCAGCATCAGGGCCTCTGTCTGCATGGACGCCGTCATGCCGTCGATTTCCGCCTTCAGATAGGTCCTGGTCAGCGCCTCGTCCAGCACAGCCAGAGAAAGGACCTCCGTGATCACCAGCAGCGCCAGCAATCGCAGCAGCAGGCTCCTGGGCTTCTTTTCTTTTTTATCAGTTCTTGTAATAATAGCCTACACCCCATTTCGTATAGACATAATGAGGGTCACTGGGATTGGCCTCGATCTTTTCGCGAAGACGACGCACATGTACATCCACCGTGCGGACATCCCCGGGGTACTCGAAGCCCCAGACGATGTTCAGGAGCTGTTCGCGGCTGTACACCTTGCCGGGGTTGGTCAGCAGCAGCTCCAGAAGGTCAAATTCCTTGGCGGTAAGATTGATTTCCTTGCCGGAAACAAACACACGACGGCTCTCGGTATCCATTTCCAGATCCCGGACCGTAATGCGGTGACTCTTCTCCTCCTCTTTGGCGCGGCGTCTGCTGTTGCGGCGGACAATGGCTTTGATGCGCGCCTTGACCTCCAGAATATTGAAAGGCTTGGTCACATAATCATCCGCGCCGTACTCCAGGCCCATGATCTTATCCATGTCATCATTTTTGGCTGTCAGCATAATGATGGGCATGTCTGAAAATTCCCGGATCTCCCGGCAGACCTCCAGGCCGTCCATGACCGGCAGCATCAGATCCAGCAAGACACAGTCATATTCATTCTTTTTGGCCATCTCCAGGGCCTCGCCGCCGTCATAGGCACAGTCCACCTGCATGTCATCCTGCTCCAGACTGAATCGCAAACCCTTGACGATCAGCTTTTCGTCATCCACAACCAGAATCCGTGTTGCCATGTCTTTCTCCTCCCCTGCAGTCGTTATACAGTAATATGATCCCGGATCTTCAGAAAGGCCGCCTCCTTGATGCCCGGCACCTGCATCACATCCTCAATGGAGGAAAACGGACCTTCCCGCTCCCGGTAACTAATGATCGCCTCCGCCTTTGCCTGACCAATGCCGTTTAAGGTCATCAGCTCTTCCGCGGTGGCTGTATTGATATTTACAAGGCCAGGACCGGCTGCGCTTCCCGACGCCGCCTGTTCCTGCTCTTCCCATGTCGGAACGCGGATCTGTTCCCCGTCCGACAGCCTTCGCGCCAGGTTCAGCGCTTCCGGATCTGCCTCTTCCGTAAAGCCGCCGGCCATCCGCACCGCATCCTGCACACGCGCATCCGCCGACAGCGGATAGACCCCCGGTTCTGCCACCGCACCGCACACGTAGACATAGATCTTTTCTGTCTCCCGGGCGGTCTCTGCTTCCGATAAGGCTTCGCTCTCTGCCGACGCCAGTGTTCTTCCCACAGTGCTTTCCGGAGCCTGTCCCCCACACCCGGTCAAGAGCATGACAGCCAGCCAGAGCACGGCGGCACACCATTTTTTCTCTGTTCTTCGGAGCATCATTGTCCCCTCTTTCCCGGAAACAACGCCCTTCTGCCCCATTTTTATTTTAGCCTATTTGCTTCGAAAACGCAACGGAAAAAGCCGCATTATTCACAGCAGTCCGGGATTACATCGCCTCGTTCATGGCGGTCAGCTTTGCCGCCTGATCAGCTGCGATCAGCGCATCCAGGATCTCATCCAGGTCGCCGTCCAACACGGCGTCCAGCTTATACAGCGTCAGCTTGATGCGGTGTTCGGTCACCCGGCCCTGCGGGAAATTATAGGTACGGATCTTCTCGGACCGGTCTCCCGTTCCGATCTGGCTGCGCCGTTCTGCCGCCTCCTCGCTCTGCTTTCTCTCCAGTTCGCGCTCATACAGACGGGAACGCAGCACCTTCAGCGCCTTCTCCTTGTTTTTCAGCTGAGACTTTTCATCCTGGCAGGATACCACGATCCCGGTAGGGATATGGGTCAGACGCACAGCGGAATCCGTAGTGTTAACGCACTGTCCGCCGTTGCCGGAGGCACGGAATACATCAAACCGGCAGTCATTCATATCGATCTGTACATCCACTTCCTCTGCTTCCGGCATCACCGCCACCGTGCTGGTGGAGGTGTGAATGCGTCCGCCGGATTCCGTTTCCGGCACGCGCTGCACGCGGTGCACGCCGCTTTCATACTTCATACGGGAATAAGCGCCCTTGCCGGAAAGCATGAACACGACTTCCTTCATGCCGCCGATGCCGCTTTCATTTACACTGACAAGCTCCACTTTCCAGCGGCGTTTTTCCGCATAATGGCTGTACATGCGGTAGAGTTCCGCGGAAAAAAGCGCGGCTTCATCCCCGCCGGCACCGGCGCGGATCTCCACGAATACGTTCTTTTCATCGTTGGGGTCCTTGGGAAGCAGCAGGATCTTCAGTTCCTTTTCTTTTTCTTCCTGGCGCACCTTTGCTTCCGAAAGCTCTTCCTTGGCCAGCTCCCGCATCTCCTCGTCGGATTCCTCCTCCAGGATCATAAGTGCTTCCTCGGCATCCTCTCCGGCCTTTTTATAAGCCCGGTATGCTTCAACCACCGCGGAAAGATCCGCGGATTCCTTCATCAACTTCTGAAACCGGCGGGGATCGGAGGCCGCATCCGGGCTGGCAAGCTCCGCCTGCAGTTCCTCAAAGCGCCGGCAAAGGTCTTCTAAACGATCAAACATAATATCTATCCTCACCTTCTGTCTGTCACGGCCGTGACCACGCGGTCATGACCGGCCAGATCCTGTTTTATTTCTATTTCAGTATAACCTGCTGCCTGCAAAAGGCCGCACACGTCCGGTCCCTGGTCCCAGCCGATCTCCCAGAAGATCCTGCCGCCTGTGATAAGATGCTCCGGACACTCTTCCGCAAGTTTCCGGTAAAAATCAAGGCCGTCCGTCCCGCCGTCCAGCGCCAGATGCGGCTCATGATCCTTTACCTCCGCCATGAGCCCGGAAATCTGTTCTGCAGGTATATAAGGCGGATTCGCCGTGATCACATGAAAGCGCTGTCCGGCAAAGGCACTGAACAGGTCGCTCTGCTGCAGCAGGAACGCCGTCTTCGGCGCTTCTTCCGCCAGACGCCGCACATTCTCCGCGGCTACGGCCAGCGCCTCTGGAGAAATATCCGCCAGTGTCACAGACCGGAATTCTCCCAAAAGCCCCAGGCTGATCCCTATGCATCCGGAACCGGTGCACATATCCAGCAGGTCAGCGCCGGCCGGATCCGCCAGGGAATTCTGCCAGGCCAGCACAGCCTCCGCCAGACATTCCGTGTCCGCACGGGGCGTCAGCACATGTTCGTTGACATAAAAGGGATACCCCATGAACCAGGCCTCCCCCACGATCTGCTGCGCGGGGATCCGCCGGCAGCGAAGGGCAATTTTTTCCCGAAAGTTCTCTGCCGTATCTGCCGTCAGGATTTCGCCTCGGCGGAGCAAATAATCCGCTCTCCGCCATCCGGTCACAAATTCAAAGATCATCCAGGCATCGGAGGCGGGCTCCGGCACACCGGCCGCCTGCAGATGCTCCTCCGCCTGCTTCAGCAGGGCGCCGGCGGTCTGTCCCGTACCTGTCATGCTGCGGTGCCTCCCGGAAAGTTATCCGCCTCGAAGGCGCGCCAGTCGAAGACCTCCTCCACCGCGCGGATGGCGACCACGATCATATCATCCTCCGGCTCCGCCGTCGTCAGCTTCTGCAGCAGAAGGCCCGGGGAGCTGATGATATTCAGGCACAGGTTTTCCGTGCGGCCGGCCAGCCGAAGCACCTCATAGGAGATCCCGGCGATCACCGGCACAAAAACAATGCGACTTGCCAGGCGCAGCAGGACATTGTCGAACTGCAGGAACATAAAGACCAGAATACTGATCAGCATCACGAACAGCATAAAGCTGGTCCCGCACCGCTTGTGCTGGCGGGAGCTTTTCCGGACATTTTCCACGGTCAGCGGCAGCCCATGCTCAATACAATTGATGCACTTGTGCTCCGCCCCGTGATACATATAAGTACGTTTGATATCCTTCATAAAGGAAATGGCCCAGACATAGCCGATGAAGATCGCCAGCCGAAGGATCCCCTCCAGCACGGAAATCAGCAGCTTTGAATCTGTCCAGCGCTCAAAGAAACGGGCCGCGAACATCGGCAGTACCATAAAAATGGCCACTGCCAGTACAATAGAGACCGCCACGGTGCCGCCCATGGCCACGCTCTCTCCCAGAGAGCTCTTTTCCTCTGTATTCCCGGCACCCTTTTTGGTCTCTTCCTCATCCTCATAGAAGGAGGCCGACCAGGTGAGCGTCCTCATGCCCAGTACCAGTGAATCTACAAAATTGAACACGCCCCGGATAAAGGGCAGCTGCATCCACTTCCTGCCGCCGCCGATGCCGCGGTAATCCTGTTTGTCTACGGCGATATCCCCGGCAGGCGTGCGGACGGCCACGGCATAGTGCTCACCGTTTTTCATCATGATCCCTTCCAGGACTGCCTGGCCGCCGATCCCCGAATTTACCATATTGATCCCTCAATTCTGAACTGCACAGTTTTTAAGAAAACGCAAAGAGACTGAGACCCGCGCTGTCCGGCAGCGGATCTCAGTCTCTCACCTATGATTCGTTCATCTATTTCAGGCCGTACTTGCGGTTGAAGGCATCGATACGGCCGCGGGCGGCGGCAGCCTTCTGCTGGCCGGTGTAGTAAGGATGGCACTTGGAGCAGATTTCCACGTGGATCTCCTTCTTGGTAGAACCGGTCACGAACTCATTTCCGCAGTTGCATGTCACCTTTGCCTGATAATACTTGGGCTGAATACTCTCCTGCATGACTCTCACCTCTCTGTCTGTATTTTGTATGGGCGGAGCAGAATGCCCTGCCCCTTTTGCCGAAAGCCTGTTTCCCCGGTCCTTCTGCATCACAAAATACACCGTCTGGGACAACAGCGAGGATTAGTGTAACACACTTCAAGACAAAATGCAAGGTGATTTTTGTGTCTTTTTTACTTGGTTTCCGTGATGACGCGGACGGCCGGAGCCTGCACGCCGGCAGCGCCGAGGGCTTCCGCGATCTTCTGGATCAGGCCAAAGTAAACATCCCAATAATCAGCCGTGGCACACCAGGCACGAACGGTGAATTCCATGGCCTCGTTGGTGCCGCCGGAAATCTGCGCGAACGGAGCGGGATCCTTCAGGACCTTTTCGTTCCGGTTCATAACGCTGATCATGATATCCTGCACCTTCTGAATGTCCTCGCCTTTGGCGCAGGAGAAGGTCAGATCCACACGGCGGGTCTCCTCTGCGGAAAAGTTGGTGACATTGGCATTCATCAGACTGCCGTTGGGAACAATGATCCGTTTATTGTCCGTGGTCGTCAGTACAGTATACAGCAATGCGATCTCTTTGACCACACCTTCTTCGCCGGCCGCATTCACATAATCTCCCACGTTAAACGGACGGAAGACAAGGAGCATAATGCCGCCAGCCAGATTGCTCAGCGCGCCCTGCAGTGCCAGACCTACGGCAACGCCGGCGGAGGCCAGCACTGTGATCACAGAGGCCATCGGCACACCGAGGACACTGATAATAGAGATCACCAGGATCACATACAGTGCTACATTCACGAAATTTGTCATGAAGGACCGCACGGTAGGATCCATTTTTTCAAACGCTTTGCCCCTGCGCACCATATCCACCAGCTTGCCGATGATGATACGGCCAATGATGAATACCAGCAGGGCAAGAACGATCTTGCCGCCTGCATTGACGCACAGATCCTGCAGACCTTTGATAATGTTGGAAACATCGCCCATGTTACATTTCCTCCTTTTTGTTTTCGCAGCGAATGGCTGCTACTTCGCCAGAAGACCGATCTTTCTGCGCACCTTGGAGAGGGTCCTTCCGGAGATCTTCTCCGCCATATCCGCCCCCTTCGTCCAGGTCTCCTGCAGATAGACCTTGTCTTCGATCAGTTCCTTATAACGCTCTCTGATGGGACGCAGCTCCTCTGCCACACATTCTCCTACAGCCGTCTTAAACGTACCGTAACCCTGTCCCTCAAATTCCCGGGCAATCGCGTCGTAATCCCGCCCTGTGATGGCAGAATAAATGGTCATCAGATTGTTGATGCCATCCTTGCCTTCCCGGTAGACGACTTCTGTCTCGCTGTCCGTGACCGCCCGCTTGAACTTCCGCAGGATCACCTCCGGTTCATCCAGAATGGTGATGAACGCATTGGGGTTCTCATCGGACTTGGACATCTTCTTCAGCGGCTCCTGCAGGGACATGACCTTGGAACCGTTCTTCGGGATGTAAGGCTCCGGCATGCGGAATATATTTCCGTACAGATTGTTCATGCGGACGACCAGGTCTCTGGTAAACTCCAGATGCTGCTTCTGATCCGCGCCTACCGGCACAAAATCCGGCTGATACAGCAGAATATCCGCAGCCATCAGAGAAGGATAGGTAAACAGACCGGCATTCACATTATCGGCGTGCCGGGATGATTTATCCTTGAACTGAGTCATGCGGGAAAGCTCTCCGAACTGGGAGGCGCACATCAGGATCCACCCCAGCTCCGCATGATTCTGAACGTGACTCTGTATAAATACAAGGCTCTTCTGCGGATCGATGCCGCAGGCCAGCAGCAGGGCAAAGGCCTCCGTGGTGCGGCGGCGCAGTACCGTCGGTTCCTGCCGCACCGTCAGCGAGTGCAGATCTGCAATAAAATACGCGCAGTCATACTCCTCCTGCATCTGCTTCCAGTTCTTGACTGCTCCCAGATAATTTCCTAACGTAAATACACCCGTCGGCTGTATACCGGACAGCATCACCTTTTTGCGCTCCGGCTTCACTTCATTCCCCATGGGTCCATTCCTCCTTCATTTCTTGTCATTATTTATTATACCAAAATCTGTCATGATTTCAATGTATTGCCAGCTATTTCTTTCCGGGCTATTCCACAAGGCCCAGAAGATTTTTGATCGTCTCTGTCTGGGTGGAATAAATGCCCATATGTGTTTTGGCCTCCTGCATATGCGCGCGCATCTCCTTGGCGGCTTCTTCCTCTCCGGCGGCCTTGTAGACCTTCAGCCGGAAGGCGGCATCCGCATAGCGGGCTACGGAGAGCGTATCCAGATCATAGCTCTGCTCTCCGGCGACATCTATGGCCGCCCGATAATACTCCGTGATCAATGTGCCGTACTGATGATCCTCGATCTCATACTGCGCACGCACATCCCGGAAGATAGAATCTTCATTCTCCCGAAAACCCGCGATCACGCCGCGCACCTGCCAGAGCAGCAGCAGGGCGGCAAGCGCTACAGCCACAATCAGGATCACATCTGTCCTGATGCGCAGTCCTCTGTTTTCCCTCTCTGCCATTGCCTATTCCTCCTGTCCTGCCTCATGAATATGAGATGTCACCCAGCGCGTGATTTCCTCTGCCGACGCATTCTCCAGAGCCTCTGCCTCCGCGGGCTCACAGTCTCCGTACACCCAGAGCCACTGCGAAGCCTGCTGCCGCATGCCGGCGCAGGCTTTTTCTGCCTTTTCCGGATCAGCTGCCACCGCCGTCTTTTCTGTGCTGCTTACTTCATAAAATTCTGCCAGATCCTTTGCCAGGTCCTCCAGGATCCCCTCCCGGTCCTCTCCGCCTGGCATGACAGCCGTCGCCAGATCGGTATACACACGGCTGAAACACTTCGCGGCATCATCGATCTGTACATAAACGGCCCAGGCCGGGTCCTGATAGGTGTATATCTTATGATATTCCATGAATTCGCGGAAGCGCAGGAAATCCTCTTCCTCAAGATATGTATCCAGCTGCGCCTGATATTCCTGCGTACTGCCGCCGGCTCTCCGCTCTTTCGCAGACAACTGCAGTGCGTCGCTGTTGGCACCGATCAGTGCCAGAATTATATTCCCAACGATAAGGACGGCCAGCGCCGCCAACCAGACAGTCCGTCTCATGCTTATTACGTCCCTCCTGACGAATAAAATCCAGGCTAATTGTCGCACAATTAGCCTGGATTGTCAAGACGAAGCAGATGGAGCCCCCCGAGGTTACCGGAAGAAAATATCCCACCAGTGCCCGCCGTCGTCCTGATCGTCGTCCTGATTATTATTCTGATGTCCGTCGTTCTGATCATTGCTGCCCCAGCCATTATCCTGGCTTCCGCCGTCCTGGCCGCTGCCCCAGCCGTTATCCTGGCTGCCGTCGTTCTGGCTGCCGTCGTTCTGGCCGCCATCGTTCTGGCCGTTATTATTGTTGTTCTCGCCCCAGCCGTCTCCGGAGAACCAGGGGATGGAGAAAGTCGGCTTGTGGACCGAGCAGGTGCGCTGTCCCACATCCTCCGGCTGCAGGCACGCCGCATCCTCCGTGTCCTCTGCCGCCTCCCGCAGGAAGACCATGCGCCAGGTATCGTCGCAATAGCGGTTCGGAAGCTGTCTGCTCTCTCGGCAGACGGTAATTTCCTTATGGCAGGTGCAGGAATCCTGCGGCTCCTGCCCGGAAACATAGTATTCTGTCATGGTATGATCTACCGTCTGATCGCTCCCCTGCACATTTACGCAGTCGCAGAGGCCCTCCACAGCGCGTTTCCCGCATTTGGTGCAGATCTTCACCTGAACCAACGATCCAACTCCGTCAAAACCAGGGTCGCTCTTTCCCTTGTGAGCTTCGCTCATGGCCTGCCGCCAGGCCTCCTTTACATAGGTGCCGTCCTCCTGCTTTCCGTTATCATCCTGTCCGCCCCACACGCCGCAGGTCAGATAGGGGGAGTACCCGATCATCCAAACGTCCCGGGAACCGGTCGTTGTCCCCGTCTTGCCCGCCAGGCTCATTCCCTCGAAGGAGGCTGCCTTCCCGGTGCCCTTTTTCAGGACATCCTCCATGGCGGCCGTCAGCAGTACAGCGGTCTCGGTTTTCACCACATCCCGCGCGGCGGCGGTCTTTTCGATCAGCACATCGCCGTTCTGATCCAATATTTTGGTATAATACACCGGCTGCAGATATTCTCCGCCCCGGGCCAGCACACTGTAGGCTGCGGTCATCTCCAGATTGGTCACGCCTCCGGATGTGCCGCCCAGCGCCAGGGACTCCACTCTGTCCTGGTCCGTGAGCGTGGTGATACCGAAAAGCTCCAGGTCTGCCATAACCTGCCGGATCCCGAGACCGGAAAAGGTCTGTACCGCCACAGTATTGCAGGAGGTGGTAATGGCCTCGTGAACCGTCATCTTCCCCAGGTATTCTCCGTTTGCGTTATGCACGACAGTGCCGTCGCTGTAGGCCGTGGGGGCGTCGTCATACACACTGCCCAGTGTAAAACGGCCGTTTTCGATTCCCAGCGCATACGCTCCGATTACCTTTACGGTGGAGCCTGGCTGACGCAGAGAAGAAGTGGCGCGGTTCAGGATCAAATTGGCCTCCTTCTTTCCGCGGCCGCCCACCATGGCCCGCACCTGTCCGGTCTCATTATCGATCATGACCAGCGACATCTGTGTATTCTTCGCAGGTACGTCCGCCTCGTTGACGGCCCGCTCTGCAATTTTCTGAAGCCGGCTGTCCTCCGTGGAATAGATGGTCAGCCCGCCCCGATAGATACGGTCCCAGGCCTGCTCTTCGGTACAGCCGGTCGCTTCCTGCAGATCGTCCAGCACCTGATACAGCATCGCTTCTTCAAAATAGGTCATGATCTGCTGCGTAACGCCGTTGGCCCTGACCTCTTCAATGCGCCCGTAAACATCCTCCTTCAGCGCTTCCTGCTGCTGTTCTTCCGTAATAAAGCCCTGCTCCGTCATATTTGCCAGCACCAGTTTCTGCCGTTCGGCGTTTTTTTCCGGATTTTTGACAGGATTGTAGGTCGTGGGATTTTTCGTGATGCCCGCCAGCACAGCGCATTCCGCCAGCGTCAATTCAGAGACATCCTTATCAAAGTAATATTTTGCGGCCGTCTGTACGCCCCAGTTTCCGCCGCCCAGATTAATTGTATTCAGATAGTTTTCCAGGATCCACTCCTTGCTGACCTTACGTTCCAGACGTACCGCCAGGTATTGCTCCTGGATCTTTCGTTCCAGTTTTTCGGAAAAGCTGCTTTCCTGTGTCCAGGCTGAAAAAACATTGTTCTTCAGCAGCTGCTGTGTAATGGTACTGGCCCCCTGGGAAAAATGTCCTCCGTTCGCTATCCCCTTGAAGAAAGCCCGCACAATGCCCTTCAGGTCAATGCCATGATGTTTATAAAAACGTTCATCCTCGATGGCTACAAAAGCGTGCTGCAGGTCCTCCGGCACTTCCGAAAGCTTTACATAGACCCGGTTGGAGGCCTCTCCGGAGAGCGTCAGCACTACCTCTTCATCCGTATTCAGTACACTGCTGCGATAGCCCTCCGGCTCTACATCCAGCACATCCAGATCCGGCGCGCGCGAAATAACAGAAAACACATAAACAAATCCACCTGCCAGACAGGCCAGGACCAGCGCCGTAAGCGTCAGCCCCAGAATCTTCCAGATTTTTTTCTTTTTTTTCATTCCGTTTTCCTGTACCGTTTTCTCACGGAGTTCCCCCCTGTTTTTTTCCATCTTCATCCCCCCGTTGGAATCTGATCTGCGCCGCCGCAGGGCGCCAGACGATTTTTCCTTTATTCCATAGACTCTCTTATACAGCAACAGAATATCAGAGGATTGTGAGAAATCCATGTTCTTCGATTTACAAACTTATTACAAAATAATTCCCCTTTCCTCTGATTATATGCTATACTCAGAGGGCGATGGCCACCTCTGAGCGCCGTCATATATCGGGAAAGATGAGAAAAACGATGAACCTAAGTACACGTAAGCACCGCATCCTCGCGGCTGCCGATTTTCTGATTGTCTTCATGACACTGTTTGCCCTGATCGTTATGTACTGCGGGCTGGACATCAGCCAGCTGCTCTCCGCCAAGGGCATCTCCATGTTAAAATATTTTACCGTGGACGCCAACTTCCTGACCGTCTTTGCGGCTATTCTGGCATTTCCCCATGAAATCAGGGCTTCCAGAGACCCTTCCCACAAGCTGCCGCGCGGCATCCTGCTGCTGCTCTTTGCCTGTGTGGTCTCTCTGGCCCTGACCTTTCTCACGGTCATTTTCTTTCTTGGACCGCTGCTGGGATGGAAAAAGATCTGCGAGGGTTCCAATCTTGTCATGCATCTGATTATGCCGGTCTTTGTGACAGGGCTCTTTATCTGGTCCGGGTACGGCAAGCACCTGCGGCGGCAGGATCTCTACGTTGGGCTGATTCCCACCATCCTGTATGGCACCGGCTATCTGATCCACATTCTTATGACGGATACCAGCTTTGGACAGCACGGCAATGACTGGTACGGATTCGCCCAGTGGGGCGTCGGCATGATGGCGCCTGTGCTGCTGGCGGCCATCGGAATTACCTGGCTGATCACCCTAGCCGTATGGAAAATAGCCGGCGGCGGAAAGACTTCCCGACAGAAAATCGTATAAAAAAACGTCACGGGCCGTGACGAATGATAGCGTAAGTGTGACAAAAAGTGTGGGTTACCCACACTTTTTGTTTGTGGACATTTTTCTTTCCGGAGACTATACTGTGGCCATCTGCGGGGCGCGGGCCAGCCGCCCCGCCCGATGTAAGGAGGTCACGATCATGTCTGATAACACTCGGTTACTGCTGCTGTATGACAGCGATGAAACGTACACATCACGTCTGTTGGAGTACCTGGCCCGGCAGAAAGAGCCCGTCCTCCGCGGCCGTGCCTTTCACGATCCGGAGGCTTTGTACTCCGCACTGAAGACACATCCGGATGCGGTCCTTCTGGCAGAGGAGGCCTTGCTGCCTACCCTGCCGGAAAACGCGCTCTCCCTGGCAGAGGGACGAATCTTCCTGCTGGCAGAAAGCACCACCGACAGGGACGCCCCCCTCCCGCGCCTCTGTCGTTATCAGCCTGCTTCTTCCCTTTTGCGCGATCTGTTTTCCGCAGAAATCGCGGGAGACGCCGCACCGGCAGATGACACGGCAGGCGGTATACTGGGAATCTACGCCCCGCAGGATACCGCTCTCCGCCCGGCTGCCTCGTGGCTGCTGGCCTCCTTCCTGGCTGAGCATGCCCCTGTGCTCTACATCCCCCTGGACCCCTTCCGCGACCTTCCCCTCCCGCAGGTATCAGATACTGACCTGGGCGTGTCTGATCTGCTTTACCGGCGCAGGAACCGAGGGGATGATTACTGGTCAGAGGACCTCCTGCGCCGGCAGGAACAGCTTGCCTGGCTTCCCTCTGCTCAGAACCCGGAGGATGTGTGGCAGCTTTCTCCGGAGGAAGCCGCATCGCTCCTGCGGAATATAAAGCGGCGGTCTGCCTTCCGTTTTATCATAACAGATCTCCCCTGCGGCCGGGATCCGCGGCCGGTACTCACCGCCTGCCGCCAGGTCCTTCTGCTGGCAGAAAACACGCCCGACGGGCGGCGTTCGCTCCGCTCCTTCCGGGAATATATGCTGCTCCAGGAGCAGGAAGAGCTTTTATCCCGCACCCACGAGCTGATCCTTCCGCCGGCGCCGGAGCTTGCTTCCTGTGCCTTTACGGATCCTATGCTGCGCCACGCACCGCTGGGGCGGATGCTGAAAAAGGAAGCAGACCTGCTGCTTCCTCTTTCCTGATATTGTTATTCATTTGTGGTGATAACAGGATCTGCAGGCAGCCGCTTCTCCCAGCCCGGGAGCTTATCGCCCAGAGCCGTCTGAAATGCCCAGGGAGCTTCTTCCCCGCCGAAGCCGGGCAGACGATTGGCTCTCTCGGTCATCCGGTGAAGCTGTCCTGCCAGTTTCTTTGTCAGATATCCCTTCTTCGCCCGCCAAGCCCAATTGCCGCCGGCGGTAGAAGGGGTATTCATGCGGGCCTCCCCGCCAAGTTCCAGCAGATCCTGCATGGTCAGGATGGCAGTATCGCACACACTTTCCATGGCGGCCTGCATAAGGCCCCAGTTGGGGTCCGCATTCTTATCCAGATGCAGACGGTCCCGCATGACGGTCTTTTCCTTCCGGGAGATCTGTTTCCACCAGCCAAGATTGGTGGTATTGTCATGTGTACCGGTATAGACCACCGCATTCTCCCGATGGTTCTGCGGAAGATACGCATTGCCGGCACCGCCGCCAAAGGCGAACTGCAGCACCTTCATGCCGGGATAACCGCTCTCGGCCAGCATCGCCTGTACAGAAGGAGTGATATCTCCCAGATCTTCAGCGATCAACGGGAGGTTTTTTCCCAGCACCTGCTGTACTTTGCGGAAGAAATCCATACCCGGTCCCTGACGCCACCAGCCGATCTTAGCATTCTTATTTCCGGCCGGGATGCAGTAGTAGGAATCAAATCCGCGGAAATGATCGATCCGAAGCACATCATAGACCTTCAGGTTGTGACGGATCCTCCGGATCCACCAGTCATAGCCATCTCTCTGCATCACGTCCCAGCGGAAGACCGGATTGCCCCACAGCTGTCCATCCTCCGAAAAAGCATCCGGCGGACATCCGGCCACCTCTACCTGACGCCCCTCTTCATCCAGAGAGAATAACCAAGGCTGTGCCCATACATCTGCGCTGTCATACGCAGCATAGATGGGCGTATCGCCTATAATAAGTATTCCTTTTTCATGCGCATACTCTTTCAGGTCCTGCCACTGACGGAAGAAGAAATACTGCAGCATCTTCCAGAAGAACATCTCCATGCCCAGTCTCTTCTTGGCTTCAGCGATGGCCGCCGGCTCCCGTCTGCGCAGCGATTCATCCCACTGATCCCAGGCGACGCCGCCGGCCTCTGTTTTGATGGCCATAAAGAGTGCGTAGTCTTCCAGCCACTGGCCCTGCTCCCAGCCAAAGGCATCATAATCCTCCGGGATGTTTTCCCGGAAGCGTGCGAAGGCCTTGCGAAACAGCGGGTAGCGCCGTTCATAGAGCAGCCCAAAATCCACCTTTTCCGGGTCTTCGCCCCACGCGACTTCTTCTATCTCTTTCTTCGTCAGATATCCCTCTTCTACCAGCTTATCCAGATCGATCAGGTAGGGATTTCCGGCGTACAGCGAGCAGGACTGATAAGGAGAATCCCCATAGCCTGTCTGCCCCAACGGCAGAACCTGCCAGCAGGACTGGCCGGCCTTTTCCAGGAAATCAACGAATGCCCTGGCCTCCTTACCCAGTGTTCCGATGCCGTAGGGGGAAGGCAGAGAAGTGATATGCATCAATATGCCGCTTTTTCTCATGCTGCACCTCTTTTCCGGGAGATACAGACGACCCCACTGTTTCTCCCTGCTAAAAAAGCGGCGGAACCATAGGTTTCCGCCGCTTTTGGTCTATTGTCAATCAAGGCTAATTACAGCTTTACGCCCTTCAGCAGATCGCCCAGGCTGGTCGTAGCCTTGCCGGTCTCCTTGTAGCTGAATACCTCTTCGTCTCTTTCTCTGCGCTCTCTGCGGGGACGGTCAGAACGAGGAGCTCTCTCCGGTCTTTCCGGTGCTTCCTGCAGGGCTTTCATGGACAGGCTCAGTTTGCCGTCCTTGATGGCGATGATCTTCACCTGGACCTTCTGTCCCTTCTGCAGGACATCAGCAGGCTTTTCTACTCTCTTATAGCTGATCTGAGATACATGCAGCAGTCCGGAGCATCCGTTCTCCAGATCGATAAAGGCACCATACTCCATCAGGGAGTCTACCGTACCTTCCAGCACATCGCCCACCTGGCAGGCAGCCAGCGCAGCCGCTCTGGCTTCTCTTTCCTTGATGCGGATGGCCTCTCTGGCGGAAAGCACCAGTCTCTTGGCCGCTCTGTCCGCGGTAATGATGATGACATCCAGTGTCTGGCCCTTGAAGGATTCCAGATCTTCCACATAACCGGTGGACAGCTTGGATGCAGGGATAAAGGCGCGGATATCATCCACAAATGCCACGACACCGGCTTTGACAGCGCTCTCCACCTTTACCGGGAAGACCGTCTTTTCCGCCATCATGGTCTCGAACTTATCCCATACCGGATCATCCGTGACCGGGCCCTTCTGCAGGGACTCTTCCAGGGCGTTGCCCAGATCTGCCATGGTCTCTGCCGGTGCTTCCGCTGCGGGAGCCTCAGCTGCTGCGGTCTCAGCCGCTGCTTCCAGAGCATTCTCCATGACTTCTGTTGCTACTTCAGCTTCTTTACACATAATCCAACCTCCTGCGTACCTGGTTTTATTCCACTAATTTTGTGTCCTCGAGTGTCAGCCATCCAAAACGGGAATAATACCCGGAGCTTTTGGCACTCCACAATGTACGCACTCCACCGCATTATACCAAAGCTGAAACAGAATTGCAATTCTTTTTGACAAAAAAAGGAACAGTTTTACCCTTCATTCTGAAGTCGTTCGATCAAATCATAGATCGATTCTGCGGAATTGAAGTTTTCCTCGGTGACCTCTTCCTCCGGAACCTGCACGTCATACTCCCGGGCGATCCAGCCGATCAGATCCTCCAGATCATCCTCGTCCAGTATATTATCCTCCAGCAGGGTATCATAGGTCTCGTAGTCGATCTCCGGATGAAGATCTTCCAACTTACTTAGCAATGCTTCCATGGTGCACCCTCCTCTTTCAGGCTGCGGTCCTGATACCGCATAAATACAGACGGAATATCCTCACTGTTTTCGCATACATATCCTTCCTGTCCGTATCATACACCAACACAGAAGCTTTGTCACCCCGTTTTATCACTTTTTTGTGGAATTTTCGACTATTTTTCCCCGAAAACTCTTTTCCACCTGCTTTCTGGGCACCAGGACCAGCCGTCCGCATCCTTTACAACGCAGCCGGAAATCCATTCCCACCCGAAGCACCTCCCATTCAGCCGATCCGCAGGGGTGCGGTTTTTTCAGACGTATCACATCCCCTACGCAGATATCCTCCATCACAGGTACTCCTTCAGAACGCTGCCGATGGGGTCTGTGATTACCAAATCTGCCTGTGCGTCCATGGGCGTAGGGGTACGGTTCATCAGCACCAGGTGCTTTCCGCGGAAGAGGTTCACGAAACCTGCGGCGGGATATACCGTCAGGGATGTACCGCCGATAATCAGCATATCGGCCTGGGCAATGGCGCGGCAGGCGCCGTTCACGGTACTCTGATCCAGTCCTTCCTCATACAGCACGACATCTGGCTTCAGAATACCACCGCACTCACAGCGCGGGATGCCCTCGTGAACCTTGATCTTCTCCAACGGGACGTGCTTTCCACAGCGCATGCAGGTGTTCCGGTGAACAGATCCGTGCAGTTCATACACGGTACGGCTGCCCGCCATCTGATGCAAACCGTCTATGTTCTGGGTGACCACCGCTGTAAGACGCCCTTCCTGCTCCCATTTTGCCAGTGCCAGATGTGCCGGATTGGGCCGGGCCTCCGGCGCGATCATCTTCGCCCAGTAAAACCGGTAAAATTCTTCCGGATTGCGCATAAAAAAGCTGTGGCTTAAGATTTCTTCCGGCGGATAATCGTACTGCTGGTGATAGAGACCATCCGTGCTCCGGAAATCCGGAATACCGCTTTCCGTAGATACGCCTGCCCCACCGAAGAAAACAATGCGGCTGCTCTCCTCCACCCAGCTGCGCAGTGTTTCGCGATCTGTCATATGTCATTTCCTCCTTCCTTGATTATCGATGTTTATGAAGAGAACGCGGAAATGCACTCCGCGTTCTCTTTCTTTTTCATTTCCATGATTATTTCAGTGCTTTCTTCACTGCGGCGGAGGCAGCATCACCCAGGGCAATGTATCCCTCTTCCGTCAGATGAAGGCCGTCGTACAGCGTGGTGTAGGCATTGTCCTCTGTTACACCGCTCTTCTTGCTGCCATCCCAGTAGGTCGCCTTATACTTTTTGGCGATCTTCTTCAACGCTTTGGCGTAATCGTTCAGGGTATGACCTGCTTTGTTCTTCACCTTGTATCCTGCTTTTCCGTCGTAGGAATCAATCCGCAGGCGATAAATCGGAGACATCACGATGACCTTCGCATTCTTGTTCTTCGACTTAATACGCTTAAAGATGGTATTCAGCGCGCCGTAGAAGGTCTTCTGCGATGTATCCTTGATCTTGCCGATCTTGATATTTTTCGCGTAATCGTTCGTGCCTCCGGCAATCCAGATCAGCTTATAGCCCGTCAGCTTTACCTTGCTTGCCGTCCTGCCCACCATGCTCTTGGAATCACTGTTGCTCTTCTTTGCGATCGTGCTTCCTACCACAGATGCATTGGTATACTTGATACCCGTGATCTGAGAGATCCGCTCCGGATAGGATACCGCCGCTTTTTTGCCGCTCCAGGTGCGGCCGAGGGTAATGCTGTCACCTATAAAGAGGACCTTCTTCTTTGTCAGGGTCTTCTTCACATTACTCATGGTATCAGCCAGCGGGCTGTAAAGTTTCTGAGATCCCACATTCACAAAGGCGCGTACGGTATACTCTGTTTTCTTATCATCCTGCTGGATGGTATATTTTGTTTTGGATGATGCGAGGGTCGCCACGCTCTTCCATTCGCCGCCAGTGGTAGAATTTTTCTTAAAGACCTCATAGCCTGCGGCGCCGGTCACCTTTTTCCAGGTGATGGTATCCTTCTTGGATTTTGTTGTCAGCTTCTTCATCACAGGTACAGCCGGCAGACAGGTCACGGTCTCCGTCATTTCTGTGCGAGGCCCGAAGGAATAAGAGCCATTATTCTTGACGCCTGCCGCAATACCATAGGTATAGGTCGCCCCGGGAACTGCTTTGCTGTCCCAGTAAGTAGCAGCCGTTCCCTTATTCAGGGTCGTCAGGGTCTGCCAGGCTCCGCTGCCGGTCTTGCGGTAGATCCGATAGCCGTCACAGGTGACAGAGTCCCATCTCAGCGCAACTCGTCCACTCGCAGCCACGGCATTCTTCAGCGTCACCGTCTCCATCAGCATTTCAGAGGTGATGCCTTTTTCGTCGTAGGCGCCAAGGCGGAAAAACTTCTTGTTATCATCGGTCTCATAGATAACAAAGGCTCTCACGGTGTATGTATATTGATGTCCGGTAGTCACGGTGGTATCCGTAAAGCTGGACGCGGAGGGATCCTGGATGTCCTTCACCTTTACATATTCATCGGAGTCATCCGCTTTCCTCATGACACGATAGCCAGAGACGTTTTCCACCTTTTCCCAGGTGACCTTCAGCGCCGATCCCTGTGTCTGTACGGCATCCAGCTTGACTACCGGCACCAGCGCCGCGGCATAGGTCACGACCTTTGTTTTGTCCTTAGCGTAGTCCTTTTCGGTCACCTCCGCGGAATATTTTTTCTCCACAATGGAGGTCTTTCCTTCATCGTCGGTGACAGACACCTTGGCGGCAACCGCATAATAGTAGGTCTTGCCGGGCAGAGCGGTTTTGTCTTCGTATTTTACCTCGGAAGCTTCCACCTCGGCGATCTTCTCGTAATTGGCATTGGGAACATCGCGGCGGTAGATCACAAAGCCTTTGGCATGCTCCATTCTGCTCCAGAGAACGGTAATCTTTCCGTAATCGCCATAGACCTGACGGATCACCGGGATATCCGGATCCGTGGAAGTTGCAGAAGTCGCCCGCACTGTCTCCGCCGGGAGCCCGCACAGGAACACCACTGCGAGAAAAAGGACCGGCAGCAATCTTCTAAACTGTTTCATCATGCAAATACCTCTCAAAAGTCGAATAAATCCAGAGCGCTCATCCCACTCGCCCTGTTCGCAACGCTATCAGCCTTGTTTTTGCTCATAGATGATATTATTATACACCAAACGGTATGGTTTTGGCAATGGATTTCTTATCACGATGCATCCGCGGCGATAATACGACAACTATAAGTTTGCGCGTTAGCATTGAGTCCATGCGCTTAGGAAATATCAAACAGACACGGGGGAGCTAGCTCACCCGGGGCTGCTTGATATTTCCTAAGCATACGGCGAAAGCCGCGACAGCGAGCGCCCGCGAATGCGGGTGCGAGATGGAGGCATGGACTGGCGGTCATCAGTCTTCTATACTGACGACTGCATCCGGGTGCTCTTTCCGGAAATCCGCGATCTCCCGCAGAAAGATCTCCCCGTATTTATCGAACTTCACGGCACCCACACCGGAGACTTCCAGCATCCCGTTCCGGTCTGCCGGTGCCTTCACGGCCATGTCGATCAGCGTTTTGTCACTGAATACAATGTACGGCGGGATAGATTCTTTTCTGGCCACCTCCAGGCGCAGCTGCCGCAGCCGCTCAAACAGCCCGTAACCGGCACTGGTGAGTGCATCTGTGCTGCGTTTGCGCCGCTTCCGTGAGACCCTCTCCGGCTCCTTTTCCCGGTAGCGGCGGACCAGCACCTGCCCGCCGGCTTTCAGCGAAGAAATATCGCCGATGCGCAGCAGGCTGTAGCGGTCCTCCGTCTGCCACAGGTATCCATCCAGCAGCATCTGAGAAATCAGCTGGCGCAATTCTTCTTCGCTGTGATCTTTTAACGCCCCAAAGGACCGGTAGGACATAGTGCCAAGTTCTTTCAGTCTGGCACGATTGGCGCCCAGGAGTGTCCCCAGCACCACGGTAAGCCCATATCTGCCGCGTGTTTCCGTCACACAATTGATCACCCATTTGGCCTCTGCCGTCATATCCGTCTCGGTATATTCCCGATCGCAGTTGCCGCAGTGGTCGCAGGGGCCGGACACTTTCTCTCCGAAGTAACGCAGGATATAATTCCGCAGACAATCTGTGGTTCGGCAGTAGCCCTCCATCACCTGCAGGCGTCTGGCATCCCTCTCTCGGATCAGCGCTGCATCCTCCTCCGGGATGTCAGTGAAGTCCTTGTGCTCCAACAGATATTTGTTGATCATGATATCATGCGCAGAAAAGAGCAGGATGCACTGGGAGGGTTCACCGTCCCGGCCGGCGCGGCCTGCCTCCTGATAATAGTTTTCCATGCTCTGCGGCATATTGTAATGGATCACATAGCGCACATTGGATTTATCGATCCCCATGCCGAAGGCATTGGTGGCTACCATGACCGTGGCCCTGTCATAGATGAAATCCTCCTGGTTCTTCTTTCGCTCGGCGGGGTCCAATCCGGCGTGATAGCGGGTCACCGGCACGCCGCGCACGAAGAGCCGCTGGTGCAGCTCTTCCACGTTTTTCCGGGTCGCACAGTAGATGATCCCACTCTCTCCGGAATGCTTATTTATATATGAACGAACAAAATCATCCTTCCGGCGGATCGGCTCCACTCGAAAATAGAGGTTCTCCCGGTCAAAGCCGGTCACTACCTCCTGTGGGTCCTGAAGATCCAGCACACAGAGGATGTCCTTTCTGACTTCTTCTGTCGCCGTGGCGGTGAAAGCCGCGATGACCGGCCGTACAGGAAGGGCTCGGATAAAATCGACGATCTTTAGATAGCTGGGACGAAAGTCCTGCCCCCACTGGGATATACAGTGCGCTTCATCCACGGTCACCAGGGAGATCTGCGCATGCACGGCAAAGAACAGGAAGCCCTCTGTGAGCAGACGTTCCGGTGCCACATAGAGGATCTTATACTGTCCCCGGGAGGCACGACGATAGACAGTCTCGATCTGGCGCTCCGTGAGCGAAGAGTTGATATAGCCCGCGTGGATCCCCGCGTCATTTAATGCCTGCACCTGATCCTGCATCAGGGATATCAGAGGAGATATGACCAGGGTGATACCGGGCAGCATCAGCGCCGGCACCTGATAGCAGAGGGATTTCCCCGATCCGGTGGGCATAATGGCCAGGCCGTCGCGGCCAGCCAGAATGGCATCTATCATTTCACGCTGCCCCGTGCGGAAGCTGTCATATCCAAAATAGTGCTTTAAAACCTCTTCAGCATTCATGCTTTGAGCTCTCCTTATCAGCTTCTAAAATCAACGCCCGGCAGACCGCCGGGCGTTGTATTATTTATGCTTTCTGCAGTCTTGCCAGCTGCTCTTTTACCTGTTCCATCATCTGGGTGTATTTTTCCAGCTTCTCACGCTCCTCGGCGATCTTCTCTGCCGGAGCCTTGCTGATGAAACGCTCATTTCCCAGCATACCGTGAGAGCGCTTCAGCTCACCGGCCAGGCGTTTTTCTTCCTTGGTCAGACGGGCGATCTCTTTTTCGATATCCACCAGTTCTGCCAGCGGAATGTACATGACAGCATCCGCCGTCACCGCGGAAACAGCATCCTCTCCGATGCCGGTCTTATCCGCCTGGATGGTGACGGAAGCGGCGTTCGACAGTGCCGTGAAGAAGGCACGGCTGGTGGTAAAGGCCTCTCTGACCTCTTCCTTTTCGGCCACCACAAAGATGTCAGCCTTCTTGCTCGGCGGTACGTTCATGGACGCACGGACATTACGGATGGCACGGACCGCTTCCTTCATGCGCTCGATGCGGTTTTCGACCTGCGCGAAATCCCAGTCCGCACGGTACTCCGGCCAGGCGGAGATCATAATGGACTCTTCCTCGGACTGCAGGTTGCAGAAGATTTCTTCCGTGATGAAAGGCATGTACGGATGCAGCAGCTTCAGCGCCTGGATCAGCACGGTGGTCAGTGTCCAGCAGGCTGCGGCCTTGCTGCGCTCATCCTCTGCATTGTAGAAGCGAGGCTTGACCATCTCGATGTACCAGTCGCAGAACTCCTCCCAGATGAAGTCATAGACCTTCTGCAGAGCAATGCCGAGCTCGTACTTATCCATGTTCTCGGTGACTTCCTTCGCCAGGCGGTTGACCTTGGAAAGGATCCACTTATCGGCATCCTCAAGATCGGAAAGTTCCACGGCGGAGGTGTCCACGCCCTCGGTGTTCATCATGATGAAGCGAGAGGCATTCCATACCTTGTTGGCGAAGTTGCGGCTGGCTTCCACGCGCTCCCAGTAGAAACGCATGTCATTGCCGGGCGCATTGCCGGTTACCAGCGTCATGCGCAGCGCATCCGCGCCGTACTTGTCGATGACCTCCAGCGGATCAATGCCGTTGCCCAGGGATTTACTCATCTTGCGGCCTTGAGAGTCGCGCACCAGGCCGTGGATCAGCACCGTATGGAAGGGGCTTACGCCGGTCTGCTCGTATCCGGAGAAGACCATGCGGATGACCCAGAAGAAGATAATATCATAACCTGTCACCAGCACATCCGTGGGATAGAAGTACTCCAGCTCCGGCGTCTTCTTCGGCCACCCCAGGGTGGAGAAGGGCCAAAGGGCGGAGGAGAACCAGGTATCCAGGGTGTCGGGATCCTGCGTCAGGTGTGTGTGGCCGCACTTCGGGCAGACCGAAGGCTGCTCGCGGGAAACCACGATCTCACCGCATTTATCGCAGTAGTACGCCGGGATGCGATGTCCCCACCAGAGCTGACGAGAGATACACCAGTCGCGGATGTTCTCCAGCCAGTGCATGTAGGTCTTGCCGAAGGCTTCCGGCACGAATTTCAGTTCGCCGGTCTTCAGCGCTTCCATGGCGGGCTTTGCCATCTCTTCCATGGCCACGAACCACTGCTTCTTGATCATGGGTTCCACGGTGGTCTTGCAGCGATCATGCGTGCCCACGTTGTGCACGTGCTTGATCACCTTCACCAGCAGGCCCTGCTGTTCCAGCTCTTCCACCATCACGCGGCGAGCTTCATAGCGGTCCATGCCGCAGTATTTGCCGCCGTTTTCATTGATGGTAGCGTCGTCGTTCAGGATGTTGATCTCTTCCAGATTGTGGCGCTTTCCGACCTCGAAGTCGTTCGGGTCATGGGCGGGCGTGATCTTCACGCAGCCGGTACCGAATTCCTTATCCACATAAGAATCGGCGATCACGGGGATCTCGCGGTCCGTCAGCGGCAGCTTCAGCATCTTGCCTACCAGATGCGTGTAGCGCTCGTCCTCCGGATTGACGGCCACGGCGGTATCGCCCAGCAGCGTCTCCGGACGGGTCGTAGCGATCTCCACAAAGCCATCCTCTCCCACGATGGGATATTTGATATGCCAGAAATGGCCTTCCTGCTCCTGATATTCCACCTCTGCGTCAGAGATAGAGGTCTGGCAGACCGGGCACCAGTTGATAATACGGGAACCCTTGTAGATATAGCCCTTGTCATAGAGCTTCATGAACACTTCCTGCACGGCCTCGGAACAGCCCTCGTCCATGGTGAAGCGCTCGCGGTCCCAGTCGGCGGAAGAGCCCATCTTCTTCAGCTGAGAGATGATGCGGCCACCGTATTCCTTACGCCAGTCCCAAGCACGCTCCAGGAAGCCTTCGCGCCCAAGATCTTCCTTTTCGATGCCTTCTTCTTTCAGCTTGGCGATGATCTTTACCTCGGTGGCAATGCTGGCGTGGTCCGTGCCGGGCTGCCACAGGGCAGAGTAGCCCTGCATTCTCTTGTAGCGGATCAGGATATCCTGCAGGGTATTGTCCAGGGCATGGCCCATGTGCAGCTGTCCGGTAATGTTGGGCGGCGGCATTACGATGGTGAAGGGTTTCTTATTCGGATCTACTTCGGCGTGGAAATACTTTTTCTCCAGCCATTTCTGGTACAGGCGATCCTCGATCTGCGAGGGATCGTAGGTCTTGCTTAAATTGGTTGCCATGCTGCTGTCTCCTTTTCTGATTTTTCGCAGGATTACATTCGCAAAAACAAAAAAACCTTCCTATACTGTAAAGTATACGAAGGGCGAAATATCCGCGGTACCACCTTGCTTTGGTCTCGAAATCCGTAACGGGGATGAGGCGGGGATGACTACTGGGAACAGATCCTTTGGCCCTCCCGGCTCTGAAGCCACCTTCCATACCGCTCCTGCCCGCGCATCTTCCAGCCATGGATGCGCTCTCTGTAGGGAGAGAGATATGTACTCCTCTTCTTCTCAGCCTTTAGCTTATTATTCTGATGCCGCCCGGAAGACGCTGTTGCCGATCCGGACAGACGAATCTTTTATACTATAAGGTGATTTAGTATTTTTGTCAAGGGATTTCACTCGGAAGAAAGAGACCTCGGAAGGCGTTTCAGGACGCCGATGCCGATCAGACCGACAACAAAACCCGCCGCCGTTCCGGAAATCATCAGAATAGGAAGATAATAGATCAGCCGGGCTGTCTCCAGCACAAACATGGCCACCAAAATCTGTCCGGCATTGTGCGCCACGCCGCCGGCAATACTGACGCCTGCTATACTGAACCTGCCGCTGCGGCGGCAGAGGACCATGATAACGAAGCTGAGGATTCCTCCGGCCAGGCTGTACAGCATGGCAGACATGCTTCCGAATGTAAACGCGGTCAGAACAATGCGGACCAGGTTGATAGCAAAGGCTCCGCGTTCTCCCTGACGATACAGCGCCGTCAGGACCACCAGATTGGTCAATCCCAGCTTCATGCCGGGCACGGCCCAGAAAGCAGGGATCTGGGATTCCACATAGGCGAGCACCAAGGCCAGGGCCGTCAGCAGACCGTATTCCGCGATTCGATTTGTCTTCATTCTGCACCTCCCCGGTATTTAGCTGCGATACTGTATACTCCGGCATCACTTTGCCACGCCGTCTACCTCCGGCATTTCATCACTTTCAATTCTTACGACCAGCTTGTGGGGAAGACATACAATGGTCTCCCCGCTGTAGCGGATGGACGACTCCTTCACGCACAGCCGGTCCGGACAATCCGCATCGGTTACCTCGGCCAGGCCGTCATGGATGACCAGACGGTTCACGCCGCCGGCTCCATCCAGCTGCACATCCACCTCCCGGTCCAGGGCGAACCTCGCCGTTTCCTTTCCGTCCACGGTCACAACCACTGTATTGCCTTCGGTTCGGGTAAACTGCCGCCCCCCCAAAAACAAGAAAGCAGCTGCCAGTATGACTGCCGCCAATATGATATCCGCTCGCTTCATATTTATTCTCCTTCAGGGCGGGCAGCCCCCGCCGAATCGTCTTCGGCGGAGGGCGATTATGCGTGATCTTCTGCCTGTGATCCTTACTTTTTGATCTTCATGGATTTCTTAAATCCGGTCTTTCCTTTAAACAACTTCTTGTTACTTTACTTCTCCGGCTCGCCGGCTGTAATCTCTACTATGTCCGTACCAGCTCCTCCCTCAAAATTTTCCCAGATTCCCTGGCTGACATAAATGGTCCCGCCCTCATCCTGCAGAATAACATCAAACTCGTCTGCGTGGGCACGCCAGTATTCTTCCGCGCGTTCCCTTCCCATGACAAACAACGCGGTAGAAAGAGCGTCTGCCAGCGTCCCGTCCGGGCTGACGATTGTCACGGACACCAGGCCGCTCTCGGCGGGATAGCCCGTGGCAGGGTCCAAAATATGGTGATAGTGTTTTCCATTCTCCTCAAAATATCTCTCATAGCCGCCGGAGGTGATCACCGCGGCATCCTTGGTGCTCAGTACCCCAAGGTAATCTCCTCCCTGCGGATTTTCGATGCCGACCCGCCAGAGACTCCCGTCAGGCTTTGTTCCCAGCACCTGAACGTTCCCTCCCAAGCTCACCAACCCAGAGGTCAGGCCATAACTCCGGAAGACATCCATCAGACGCGCGGAGGTATATCCCTTCGCGATTCCTCCCAGATCGATAGCGGTATTTTTTCCCAAAAGTGTTACGGTCCCAGTGGAAGGCTCGGCCTTAATATCCGACATATTCACATACCCCAGCAGTGTATTGATCTCTTCCTGTGAAGGGACCCTGTAATCACCGCTGACAAATCCCCAGGCCTGCATCATCGGGAACACCGTAATATCGAAGACACCGCCCGTGGATTCGGAAATCTCCTGTGAACGGGTGATCAAAGTCATGGTATCCTCTGAAACCTGCGCCGTCTTCTCCCGGTTCAGCACCGAGATCTCACTGGTATCGATTCCCACCGAGAACAGTTCATTCAGGCGATGGATCTCCTCCACCGCCTCATTGGCCGCATCCTCTGCTTTCTCACCGTAGGTATGGATCGACATATAGGTATCCATGGCAAAGATATCCCGCGTGGCCTCCGGATTGGTATTCGTATCATCTGTGGTTGCTGCAATCGGATCAGCGGCGGAGTCTGCGTCATCATATGTTTCCGAATCTGCAGCGGATTCAGTCTGTGCCTGAGAAGAATCCGCCTCAGAACAAATATTGCTTTCATTTGCGGCTCCCGTTCCGCAGCCGCTGATCATCAAGGCTGTCATTACCACGACAGCTATTATCCATCTTCGATTCATTTCTGGTCACCTCACATATTCGGAAAGGGCGCTTACGTAAACCATGCATCAGGCCAGCGCAATTATACGAAACTAACTAAAAAATGTCAATCCTCTCCTCTTTTCCATGCGGGCAGCTCTTGTCCGAACCACGACGTCTGTGTTATAATGACACGGAATTGCTCCGTGAAGACATGCACATCATGTCATGATCGCGGGCAATTTCTGAATGATCGAGGTGATACGATGAAGAATGCGGTTACAGAGATCCTGCGATACTGCAGGGAAGAAAATACATTTGGCGCACTGCTTCTGTGCGGTGCCTGGGGCACCGGCAAGACCTATCTGCTGGAGCATGAAATACGGGATTCACTGGGAGATGCTTTCGTGCTGATCCGTCTGTCTCTGTTCGGTGAGGATTCCGTGGACGGTGTTCGCCGCAAGGCGTCCGCGGCCTGTGCTTCTTTTAACATGCCGCTGGCACCGGTCCGGCAGGAAGACGGCTGCCGGCTGATCCTGGCATTTGATGACCTGGAGCGCACGAATCTCTCCCAGGTGGAAATCCTGGGATGTATCAATGAATACTGTGAGAATCTGCATATCAAGACCATCGTCGTAGCCAACGAAGAAAAACTGGAGACGCTGTCCCAACAGCGCGCGGAGGGAGAATCGCGGGAATATCTTCTGTATTCGGAGATGAAGGAAAAGCTGATCGTCCGGACCGTACGCCTGACAATGGACCCGGCCAAGGTGGTTGCGGGCGTCATCGCGCAGTATGCCTCTCCCCGGGAGGATTACCTGGCCTTTCTTCGGGAGAACGCGGGCGAACTTTCGGCGGTCCTGGAGGTCTGCGAACTGCATAACATCCGCAGTCTGCGCTGCGGCGTACAGGATTTCGAGCGGATTTACGGACTGTGCCGGGAGGCGGATCTGCCTCCGGAGGCCATCCGGAAATTCTTCAGTTCTTTTGTGCTCTTTACGATTCTTGCCAAAGGCGGAAAAATCACCCGCAGCCGCACAACAGGCTACAGTCTGAACCGCCTGCAGCAAAACTACCCCGGGCACTACTGGGACCGCTATATGCCCGACTGCCTGAAGGATGGCGCCATTTCCGGCGCCTGGGATCTGCCTGCTATAAGACAAGCCCTGGCGCGTACGGGCGATTACCTGGCCGGAAAAATGCGGCCGGAGAACATGCTGCGTTTCCTTTCGTTTCTTGAGATGGATGACGATATGGTCTCCGCAGGATGGGAATCGTATCTGCAGCTGGCATATTCCGGCGCACTGGACGCAGAGGAATACCTGAATCTGCTTTCAAACCTTGCCGCCGCCAGAGCCTATGGTTATGCGTGGCCCTGTGTGCCGGATATGAATGCCGTATCCGCGGGACTGTCTGAATCGCTGCGGGCCGCCTGCGAGGGAGAAGAAGCCCCTGCTTTCCCCGGGAATCTTCCGGAGGAGGATGTGACGGATCAGTTTACGGAGGCAGAGCAGGAAATCTATGAACAGATCCTGAGCTTTTTCCAGGAACGGCGGTATCTGCTGATACAGGATCGGAACCGTCTGGCCGCTGCACTCTCGCAGCGGGATGAGCGGGCCTTCTACCGCTGCCGCCGCTGCCGGATCGACCTTTTCAGCGATGCCATGGCAAAGGATGCACTGGCATGGTACGCCTCTCTTGCGGATAATCAGCGACGTGTCGCCTTCCGGGATATCCTGGTGAAGATCGCAGAGACCAGCCGGGAGGACGCAGAGGAAGAAGCCTTCGCCGGGCTTGCAGTACTGAAGGAAGGGCTGCGGCGTCTGGAACAGGATTCAGAGGGGCAGCCTCTCACACAGATCGTGATACGGTCCTTCGCGGAGCGGCTGTAGAGAAATGAGAATGCCCCGGTCGGAAGGCCGGGGCATTCTCATTTCTTGTTAAGCTGTCGGATTATTCCACCTCAAAATCGATGCAGGTGCGGGATTTGGTATACGGCCGTACCTTACCGTTGGCCACAGCCTGATGTGCTGGATGGACCGCGTAGGCTTTCAGGGCTTCTTCGCTTTCCAGCACAGCATCCAGCATGACATCCGCGTTGGAGGACGCCAGCATTTCTGCCTGCACATGAACGGATACCAATCCCGGCACAATTCCGACCAGGCCTTCCAGGCCTTCCTTGATTCCGCGACGGATCTCCACCTTCTGTTCTTCCGTGTACTCATCTTTCAACTGCCACAGAATGATATGTTTTACCATAACAACCTCCCCATACAAAAGCTATTTTGCTGTTTTTATGCTGCAACGTAAAAGTGCTTTTCATCACCAACAACTCAGGTGTGAATATCTCACGACGCAAAGATCCGGCTCAGTATTCCGGCCAATGCTACAGTCACCCCTATTTCCAGCGCCTGCTGCGTACTCTCCGACAGACCAAGCCATCTGCCGGCAAAGACGATTATAACGATCATGCCAAATACTGCTGCTATGATCCCCAGTTTCACCAGAAGAACGGTACGCCCCTCCTTTTTTCTTTCTTTCGGAGTCATGGCGGCCATACTTTCCAGCCTCTCCTGCGTCGGGACCCCCAGTCCCGTCAACGACGCCAGCAATGTGCCGAAAAAACCGATGATCATAGGTATCAACAGCAGATCATGAAACGGCAGTGCCTCTATTGTCTGCTCACCGACATTCCAGACCAACACCTGGTAAAATACAGAGTACAACAGGTAAAGCAGGCCGAACAGGTGAACGCGGTGTGCACTTTTTAGGCAGCGCCGCAATGATGTCCGGTTCTCCTTTCCCACAAAGAAATCGTAGAAGCGGACCGGTACGGAAACAAGCTCAATGGCTTCCTGAGAATGTGTACCGGCCAGCCATATATGCATCCATGTTCTGTCAGCTGCCCAGGTGAATCCGAAGCATATGGCATAAGCGATCAGTGCCATGTAAAGGATGTACGACTGCTCACGTACTGTATGATCCAAGAATCCGATCAGCAATAGAAGCAGAAAACCGGCAGTCAGGAGCAGGCCAATAAACACTGCCACTTCCAGAAAAGGATGCTTTTTGGACCATTCATTCCACTTTTGCCAGAAAGATTTTTTCCGGGTTTTCATGACTATTGGCCTTCCTTCTGCCTGTGAATTCTAATACCACTATACTATAACCTTCTAACAAAGTGCTCTATTCTGCCAGTGCCTTATAAGCCGCATACCTGCGGGCCGTGAATTCCTCTGCCTCTTTGAACAGTACCTCTGCCCGCTCAGGGAAGGTGCGGGTGAGAGCGGCAAAACGAACCTCTCCCATCATGAATTCGCGCAGCTTTCCGTTGGGCTCTTTGCTGTCGAGCACGAAGGGGTTCAGGCCTTTCTCCCGGTTCTCCGGAATGTGGCGCCACAGCGGCCAGTAACCGCATTCCACGGCCAGCTTCTGCTCGTTCTGAGACTGACCCATGCCGCGGACCAGACCATGGTTGATGCACGGCGCATAGGCGATGATCAGGGACGGTCCTTTGTGAGCTTCGGCTTCTTTCAGTGCCTTGATCAGCTGATTCGGATTGGCACCCATCGCGACCTGCGCAACATACACATTATCGTAGGCCATGGCAATGCGGCCGAGATCCTTCTTTGCCACTTCTTTGCCGGCGTTGGCGAACTGTGCTACCGCGCCGATGGGCGTAGCCTTGGAGGACTGTCCGCCGGTATTGGAATAGACCTCGGTGTCCACCACGACGATATTCACATCCTGACCGGAAGCCAGTACGTGATCCAGACCGCCGTAGCCGATATCATAGGCCCAGCCGTCGCCGCCATACATCCACATGCTCTTCTTCACCAGCGCATCCGTGCGATCCTTCAGGAACTGCACGTCTGCGGATGTATCGGCTGTGGCCGCAAGCGCGGCTTTCAGAGCCTCGGATACTTCCCGGGTGGTCTCCGGATCATCACCCTTTTCCATCCAGTCAAAGAGCGCCTCCCGCAGATTTCCATCCTCCGTGGCCGCCATGGCGGAGACAGCGTGAGCTCTCACCTGTCTTCTCATCTGGTCCACGGACAGGCACATGCCCAGGGAGTATTCGGCGTTGTTTTCAAACAGCGAGTTGGACGGTGCAGGACCGTATCCCTTGGCTGTCTTTGCATACGGGAAAGCCGGGTAGGAGGATCCTACCACGTAGGTACAGCCGGTGGCATCCGCGATGTACATGCGCTCGCCAAAGAGCTGCGTCATCAGTTTCATATACGGCGCCTCGCCACAGCCGGCGCAGGAACCGTTAAATTCATACAGCGGACGTTCATACTGACTGCCGCGGGTGCTGAACTTATCCATGGGGTTCTTCTTCCCGGGCAGCGCCACCAGGTAATCCCAGTTCGGCTGTTCCGCCATCTGGCTCTCCAGCGGCTGCATCACCAGGGCCTTATTCTTCGCCGGGCAGACATTGGCACAGCTGCCGCATCCCTGGCAGTCCACGGGATCCACCTGAATGCGCATGGTGTACCGCTCGAAGCCCTTTCCTTTGACGGTTTTCGTGACGCAGCCTTCCGGCGCGGCAGCCGCCTCCTCTTCGGTCAGCAGGAACGGACGGATGGCCGCATGCGGACATACCAGCGAGCACATGTTGCAGCCGATGCAGTTGTCCGGGATCCACTGCGGCACATTGGTAGCGATACCGCGGCGTTCATATCTGGATGTCTCCACCGGATGCACACCATCGGCGTAATCCATGAATTTAGAGACCGGGATCTTATCGCCCGCCTGATTGTTGACGGGGATCTGGATCTCCCGGATATACTTCGGCAGCGCGGGATCAATGACCGCTTCCTCATCGGTCAGCTCTGCCCAGGAAGCCGGGACCTCCACGCGCGTTACGGCGTTCAGTCCGGCGTCCACCGCGGCACAGTTCATGTTCACGATCTTCTCGCCCTTGGCGGAATATGTCTTGACAATGGCATCCTTCATGAACTTCACGGCGTCGTCGATCGGAAGCACGCCGGAAAGCTTGAAGAAAGCAGACTGCAGCACCGTGTTGGTGCGGTTGCCCAGACCGATCTCCTGCGCGATATCCGTAGCGTCAATAATATAGAACTGAATCTTGCGCTCCGCCAGCAGCCGCTTGGCACGGTTCGGAAGATGCTCCGCCAGTTCCTCCGGGCTCCACACGGTATTCAGCAGGAAGGTGCCGCCCGGTTTGATTTCGGATACGATATCAAAGTTCTTCATGTAGCTCTGCTTGTGGCAGGCCACGAAATCCGCCATGGTCACATAATAGGTAGAGCGGATGGGTTCGTGTCCGAACCGCAGATGGCTCTTGGTCACACCGCCGGATTTCTTGGAATCATACTCAAAATACGCCTGCGCGTACTGATCGGTATTATCACCGATGATCTTGATGGAGTTCTTGTTGGCGCCGACCGTACCATCGGAGCCCAGGCCCCAGAACTTGCAGGAGATAATAGAATCCCCGGAGGTCACGATATTTTCGCCTACAGGCAGGGAGGTGAAGGTGACATCATCCTCAATGCCTACGGTGAAATGATTCTTCTGTGCTCCCGCCATGTTGTCGAAGACAGCCTTCACATGCGCCGGCGTCGTATCTTTGGAGCTCAGTCCATAGCGTCCGCCCAGGACCTTTGCCGCACGGCCGCTCTCCATGAAAGCAGTGCAGACATCCGCGAACAGAGGCTCGCCGGCACTGCCGGGCTCCTTCGTGCGGTCCAGTACACTGATGACCTTTGCGGTCTCCGGAATCGCTGCCAGCAGATGCTCTGCGGAGAACGGACGATACAGGTGTACCTGCACCATACCTACCTTCTGCCCTCTCGCCGTCAGATAAGCTACCGTTTCCCGCATGGTCTCGCACACGGAGCCCATGGCGATGATGACATATTCTGCGTCAGGCGCCCCATAATAGTTGAACAGGCGGTAATTCCGGCCGGTCAGCGCATTGATGGCGTCCATCTTTTCCTGTACGATGGCCGGCAGCGCATTGTACGCAGAATTGCAGGCTTCCCGGGACTGGAAGAAGGTGTCCGGGTTCTGCAGGGTGGAGCGAATGGTCGGATGCTCGGAATTGAGCGCGTGATCCTTGAAATACTTTACCTTATCCCAGTCCACCAGCTCCCGAAGATCTTCGTAATCCAGCACATCGATCTTCTGCAGTTCGTGGCTGGTACGGAATCCGTCAAAGAAATGCATAAAAGGTACGGAACCCTTGATGGCAGAAAGATGTGCGACGGCAGCCAGGTCCATGCATTCCTGTACGCCGGAAGAAGCGATCATGGCAAATCCGGTCTGACGGCAGGCCATGGCATCCGAGTGATCTCCGAAGATGGAGATGGAATGCGTTCCCACGGTACGGGCGGCCACATGCATGACGCCCGGAAGCAGCGAACCGGCAATGCGGAACATGGGCGGAATCATCAGCATCAGGCCTTGTGAAGCCGTATAAGTAGATGTCAGGGAACCGGTCTCCAGGGCACCGTGCATGGCACCGCAGGCACCGGCTTCACTCTGCAGTTCCACCAGCTGTACCGGCTGTCCGAAGAGATTCTTTTTTCCGTGCGCCGCCCAGCTGTCCACATGATCGGCCATAGGGCTGGAGGGGGTGATAGGATAGATCGTCGCCAGTTCGGTGAATGCGTAGCTGGCGTACGCGGCGGCCTCATTGCCGTCCATCGTCTTCTTTGTGAGCATATATTTTCCTCCTTGGTGTAATCCGGGAATTATTTTTATCATGTTAGCATATTTCCAGAGGGGCGTCAATGAATGATAATTCTGCGACATTTCCGGCAGGGGATGCGGGGCCGGAACCGGAATACGATTTTACAAAGAAAAATCTTGTAGGGATGCTTTTATAGCTACGGCGGTCAGTGGAATATTTCTGCCGGGAGCGGTTCGGAGGGGCCACAATTTGCTAAGGTCCCGACC
>CAMNFR010000009.1 GCA_946537305.1 uncultured Lachnospiraceae bacterium
CCGAAACCTCCAAATCTATGAAAATCAATCCAATTCAGATACGAGTCAATTATAATCCCGCATGCGACACTCATTCGGGTTAAAATGACAATTCCAGGTAAAAATATGCTGTATCTCTTCGTTAAAGTTGACTTTTGCGAATAGATATGTGTAGTTTAACACAGCCTCTTCTTTTTGTCAAATCGGTAAATTACCGCCGGACGTCCGCGTTCTTTTCTGGAGGCACCGGGGATTTCCCGTACAGTTCCGGACTCCACATAACGATTTAAAATAAAACGTCGGAAATTTCCGATATCGTAACGTTTTCCCGCTATGGCATCATAGATTTCCCGCAGATCCGTCAGGGTAAAGAACTCCTGATCTGGTAAAAAGGAAAAAGCAATATCTGTGTAATCCAGCTTTCCCTCCATGCGATGAATGGCGGCGCAGATCATTTCATAATGATCAAAAGCAATGTCTTCATTTTTCAGAATAAGCCCTTCTTCGGAGCAAAGCTGAATATCTGTATTTTCATTTCGCCGCACTTCAAACAGCGCGATTTCAGAGGTACCTACGCCCGGCGCGTAATTCAGTTTGTTTTTGGGGATCATGGCAATATATGCCACGGACAGGATTCTCATACGCGGGTCCCGGTCTACCGCGGAAAAGGTCTGCAGCTGTTCCAGATAGACATCACCGCCGATTCCCGTTTCTTCGTGCAGCTTTCGAATAGCCGTCTGCTCTGCGGTCTCATTCATACGGATAAACCCCCCGGGGACCGCCCATTTGCCCGCATATGGCGGTTCTGACCGACGGATCAGTAAAATATACAGCTGGTGCTGTTTTGTTGTAAATACAAGGATATCCGAGGTCACAGAGGGACGTTCGTATGCATCCGGATGGTATGCTGCAAGAAAATCTTTTTCGCTGATCATGGGAAATAACCTTCTATCAGTAATTATTGATAGCTCCAGTATGCCACAGACCGATCAATTCTGCAAGTCACCGGTGACTGTAAAAGCCACCGGTGCTTATAAATCATCTTGTAAAGAATATTATGACAGCCTTGTGACACCGTTTCTGTCTCTTTGATCGGAAGCATAGACATGATCAAATCGATGTATGAACAGCTTAGGATCGAGTGTTTTTTCATTCAAATGCGTGATCATAAGGCTCTTTCTGTATCGGTTCACAGTACTCTTACAGCGGGAAAAGTCCTGCAGGGCTCTGGCAGCCAAGTCGTCTGCCGAGGTGATCTTAGCATATCGGAGCTGCCCCTGGAACGGATTCGGTTCGTTGGTAATATCCCGGATGTCGGAACCAATATCCTCGCGCAGACACTCTCCGGCCAGAGGTCCGTCCCCGTGTCTTGTCAGATAGGACCTGGAAACATAGCACACCTCTACATCTGCGTCTGTAAATGTCCGCTCAATCGTTCGCCAAATGCGCCCGACCCCGGTAGTGGATGGTGTGGTCTCTTCATAGGTCTCCGGATTATTCCCGTCTAACAGAAGGCCCTGACCGTTTTCGAACAGAATATTCTTATAATGAAGCAGATCCTCTTCGGTCCGGAGGGTGCTCATCCGAAGCATGGATTCGATGTCTTCCGCATAGTGCCTCAGCAGCCCCTCATCGGAAAGCAGGTCCGAGAACGGGTCCGGTATTTCCGTGATCCCACAGGCTTTCAGGCGGGCCGGCATATATTCGTTCATGACCCGCCGCAGATACTGCAGCCGCTCCGGGAGCGAAAGCGAGGCAAAGGCCCCGATCCTGAGGGCGTACGGGCTGCTCTCATATCGCACGATCGTCTCCCAGATTCCCATGCCGCAGCTATTATGTACGCCTGCTTTTGCGAGAAGGATCTGATTGATCAGCATATCAAAAGGTGTGGTAAAGCGGCAAAGGGGATGAATGACTAATGCAGGGCGGTATCCCAAATCACTGAGTTCAAAATACTCTTCTATACATACCATGGGATTCAAAATAAATTCAGGGGCACAGTAGGTGGGATGACCGTTTAATGAAGAAGAACTGAAATGGTGGAACACGTGCCGCACCCCGTCCGGCGTCTCCACGGTGTGTCCGCGTTGGGGGCCGCCATTCATGACGACCCCGATGGTACTGCCAACTGCTGCGGCGCCGAAATAATCGGCCGCCAGTCCTTTGCCCTCATCTCCGTAAGAAGCACCGATGATTACCTTGATCCTGTGTGTCATGAGACCCTCCCCTGTTCCTTTACGAAAAACGGACATTCCTTTACGAAAATCGGATATTTTCAGTTATCAGGATATCTTACCATGCCAGCGGCAGAACCTCCGGCCAATTATTTGTTTTCTTTTTCCCGCGCGGATCTTCGTTTATAGAATCATTGTTCTGGGAATCCTGGATGCAGGCGGCGATAGCCTGGGGAAGTTGCTCCACGGTGGTGATGCGGAAATGATCTCCCAAAAGCTTCCCAAAGGATACCTCAATAGCCTTTTCATAATAGCCGTAACTGTTGTAAAAATCCGAAACTGCGAGATGATAAATGTTAAAATATTGGGAGGCTTCTTCATACAGCCGTTCCGTCTCAATATCTTCCTGAAGGGGGTCACCAGTCAGTTTTGACATTCGTTCTCTGGGCAGATACGGGTTCAGCGGCTCATCGCCCATCGTGATGATCGTTCCCTTCTTTCCCCGTTTCCAGCAGTCCAGGCTTGTGTGCCTGAGGCCCATGTACCAGGCGGCAGAATAAGATTCAAAGCAGTTTCCGCCGCCGCCGAATTCGATCCAGATCTTATCCAGCGAGGATGCGATCCGAATGTCCGATTCAAACTGAGAGATCTGAATCGGAGCCTGGTCTCTCGTATCGGTATCCCCGATCCCCATCACCATGAATTCAATATCCTTCCACTGTCCAAAGGCATCTGTCATAATAGGATTCAGGGCGGAGGCGACCTTCATGCAGGACCTCCCCATGGATCCCGTCACATCCAGCGCCAGGATCACCGGCTTTGTTTCCGGGTGCTCTTTGCTGTCACAGCATTCCCGCATTACCTTATAGGGGGAAAGCGTTTTATCCAGCTGGGTCTGCCGGTAGAGCTGATCAGCCCTGCTGATTCCGCTCATATCCAGTGAACCGTCTGCTTTCACCCTTCTTCCGCTGCTTTTCTGATACGCCGTATACATGCTGCCATTCCATCTTCCGCTGCCCATATCTTCTCCTTTCACGCTGCCACATTTCACAGCGTATACAATATGCTAGTTCATGGAACCGTCGAAACAATATTTCATTCTTTTTTGTTCATGTGTTATCGACTATTAGTCTGCATTACCCAAGTCTTCATCTTCCTCTTCATCATCATCCGGATCGAAGGCTTCTGCTATGCCATCGAAAAGTCCGTCCTCTCCCATCCCCTTGATCAGCAACAGCGGCATAAGAGCTCCCAGCGGAGATGCAGCCGCTCCTGCTGTCTGGTTTGTGCCGTTCCCTTTCATGACCTGCGACATCATCATCAGCTGCATCATGCGGCTGATACCTTTCTTCCGGGTCATGATGGAACCATCGCCAAACAAAGAAACAATTTTCTGATAGAAATAGACCTGCTCCATAAATATGTGCCGGCAAGGGACAAGGATTTCCATGCGGTTCGTCTCGTAATTCAATACGGTCAGCGCATCCTTACGTACCTCGGTGACACAAGCCGGCTTCCCCTGGTCGATGATAATGTCTCCGACACGTACCTTGTTGGTCGGAACGGCAAAAAATGCATTCGGACCCAGATCAAATACCATGCCGTCACAGTTGATCAGACGACCGGTCTTTCGATTGTAAGCGGTAAAGCCACTGCTTGTTTTGACCGCGATTCCTTTTGGGGACAGGCGGCACATTCCGGGATCCAGAGGCCGGAAAAGATCGTTGAACATATTTGCCATCGTCGTCATCCTCCTTGTTTATATTAGTCATATCGACTATATAAAGGATATCATCAATTCGGCTGCAAGTCAAGTAATTATTAGTCGATATGACTTATATAAATATCTTTATTAGTCTTTACGACTTAATAAAACAAGGAAACAACGACAAAAAAACCGCCTTACGGCGGTTTCAAAAAACTTGGTTGTTTCATATCACACTATGACTCGGCAGTAGATTCAGCGGTACCTCCATAAAGACGTGAGAAAACAGCTCTGTCACGGCGGATCAGGATCAGGGTAAAGATCAGCATGACGGCACCTATGCCGTAAACACTCATCCATCCGGACCCCGAACCTCCTCTTTCATAAAAGAATCCTACGATCAGCTGACAGACCGCAGATAGCACGGCGGTGGAAACAGCATTCAGTCCGCTGATTCGTCCGCGGTGACTGGCCGGTATCCTCTTGGTGGTATACGGGCTTTCGGAGAGCATCATTAAGATCTCGCCCCAGGTGAAGATCATCATGCCCACGTAATACATCGGAATGATCCCGGTACAAAGCACATAAACCGCAAATCCGGCCAGCAGGAAAAAGTTCCCCGCCAGCATTTTCTTAGGTTCCGGCATTTTATGCGTAAGCCGCGTGATCAGCGGCGTAAAGGCAACCACGACAATGCAGTTCACACTGGTGATCGATCCAAAGATCAGCGCCCCCTGCTCCCCGTGGATATGTCCCATTTCCTGCGGCATTAGCACGTTATACTGATGATACAGCCCGCTGTAGAGGCCGACCACGATGACATAGATCAGGATGATCGGACGTTCTTTCAGAATATTCCACAGGCTCTCCGACTCCCGACTCTGCTGGTAGAACGCAGTATCACGCCCTTCTTTGATCGGTGAGATATCACGGACCAGGAAAAATATCATGACCGTGGAGCAGGCAATGGAGAAACCATTGATCAAAAAGCACAGGGACAGGTGATTCACGAACAGCAGGCCGGCAATGGTCGGAGCCAGGACCAGCCCAAGATTCGCACACATATACTGCAGCGAATACGCCCGCTCGCGGTCTTCGGTCTTCGTCAGGTCCGCCAGCAGGGCCACATAGGAGGGATGCTCCATGTTCTGGAACAGGGAGGATACAAATATCAGGATCAATGTACCGTAGGACAGCGGAAGAAAGCCGCATAGAATATATCCGGCGATTGAAACAATATCGCACAGGATGATGTTCCATTTTTTGTTGCAGCGATCCGCCAGCCGGCCGCCCAAGAGACTTACCGGAAGGACCAAAAGGTTGGCCGCTGCCATCAGGACGGCAATCGTCCCGGGACTCATGCCCATTTTCTGGCTCAGGATCAGGGTGACCATGGACCAGACCATAGAACCCAGGCTGGTCACCAGCCGTCCGAAGCTGAGGACATAAATTTCTTTTCTTAACCCTTTATACTGTGAAAACATTCCTTCGGTTCCCCGCGCTTCCCGTTCATGGTTACGTTACAATAGCTTTCTTCTTCCAGCGGCCTACCCGGTACATAATGAAGGTCAGTGTGGCACCCACACACCAGGTAAGCACCAGAGAAACGAACATCATGGCACAGTCACCCTGCGGCAGCTCCGGTGTCTTGGTAAGCGCTACAAGCGCGTAAGCCGCGGGCACGCGAAGGGCCACGGAATTGATGATAGAGATCCACATGGGCGTCACAGTATCTCCGGCGCCTCGCATGATTCCGGAGAGGCACTGTGTCACCTCCATGGCAATATATCCAATACCAAGGATACGCATCATGCGATAGCTGAGGTCGATCAGCTCCTGCGTCTCCGTGAAGATTCCCATAATGAGGCGTCCAAAGATCAGAATTATGATCGTGAGCGCGGCGGAAATCCCCATGGCAGCCAGGGTGCCCTGTTTTGCACCTTGTTCCACACGGTCCATACGATTGGCGCCAATGTTCTGCCCGGCATAGGTGGTCATGGCTGTTCCAAAAGAAAATGCAGGCAGCATAACGAATCCGTCAATTCTCATGACAATAACATTGGCCGCAATAAACACCTCACCAAAGCTGTTGGTCAGGGACTGCGTAACGATCATGGACATTGAAATAATGGCCTGTGTAATGCCGGATGGAAGTCCAAGACGGATCAGGGAGCCGGCATGCTGTCTGGTCGGCCGAAGGTATTCCCTTTTCAGATCGAAAATATCCGTCATACGGGACAGCTTGCGCATCGTCAGGATGGCGGATACCAGCTGTGCCAGAATGGTCGCAAGAGCCACACCGGCTACGCCCATGCCAAAGAATGCAACAAAGGAATAATCCAGAACGATATTCAGCAGCGTGGCAATCAGCAGATAGATCAGCGCAGACACGGAATCGCCCAGCCCGCGGAGCACGCCGCCCATAATATTGTAATAGCCGCTGCCGGCGATGCCAACAAACAGGATGATCAAATACTGTGTACACCAGCCGATAATGCTTTCCGGCGTGTTCAGCAGCTGCAGGAGCGGTCTGGCCAGAAGGATTCCCATGACCATGATGATCAGGGATGCAATGCCCGTCAGGGTAACGCAGCATCCGATGGCCCGGGACAGGTTCTCACGCTGTCTCGCACCGAAATACTGGGAAACCAAAATGCTGGCACCCACGGAAATACCGATAAAAAGGACCAGCATCAGATTCAGAATAGGACCTGCGCTGCCCACGGCCGCCAGCGCATTATCTCCAACGAAACGGCCGACAATAATGCTGTCGACTGTATTGTAAAGCTGCTGGGCAAAATTACCCAGCAGCATAGGGATCGTAAACCGGATGATCTGAGAGACAGGATTGCCTTCCGTCATATCTACCGGCGCAAATAAATCATGAATAGACATACGTAAATCTTTCTAAACTAAAATAGTGGTTTGTTTGATTCCAGATCCACTTTCAGCAGTTATTTCAGGAATCCGTTGATGATCTGCTCTTCCGCTTCGGCTTCCGTCAGTCCCAGCGTCATCAGCTTGATCAGCTGATCGCCGGCGATCTTTCCGATGGCCGCTTCGTGAATCAGCGCAGCATCCAGGTCATTTGCCTCCAGGGAAGGAACGGCTAAGATCTTGCCCTGATCCATGATAATGGAATCACACTCCATGTGCCCGCTGCAGGGAGCGTTTCCGGTGATACGGGCATCAAATTTCTGAGAAGAGGTGTCTCTGGCAACGGAACGGGACACGACATCTGCCGTGGCGCCTTCTCCGTTCAGATATACGCGATAACCGCTGTTCGCCACCTGATCCCCATGGGTCATTAGGCGCTCTCTTACGATCAGGCTTGCGCCGGCGGCCAGTTCTGCTTTGGTCTGCCGGTCGGTGTTGTCCACGCCCTTGATCTGCACCATTTCCATCTCCATATGGCTGTTCTCATCCATATAGGCTTCGGTCACGGGATTCAGGATACGCTTGCCCTGTCCGTCTCCGGATCCATAGTGCTTTTCTACATATTTTACACGGGCATTCTTTCCCACAAAGAACCTGTGAATACCATCGTGCTGGGAATCCTGATTGCCGCAATTATCGATGCCGCAGCCGGCTACGATGATCACATCGCAGTCGTCGCCCACATAAAAGTCATTGTAGACAACTTCCTTCAGACCGCTCTGGCTGAGGACGACCGGGATGTGTACGCTCTCATTTTTAGTCCCCGGTTTGATCTTGATATCAATGCCGCTTCCGTCCGGCTTGGAAATAATATCAATATTGGCGGTCGTTGCACGCATGGCGCTGACACCGTTGGAACGAATGTTATATGCGCCTTCCGGGACCTTGTGCAGATCGGCCACCTCCATCAGAATCCGCTTCTGTATTTCATCCAGCTTTTTAAATTCCGCCATGATTTAATTACCTCCCTGCAGTTTCTGACAGGCATTGACGGCGGAGGGGGTCCCCAGAAGACCGGGAAGGATATCCTCTCTGCTGCCCTGCTCACGGATCTGGCCGTTCGCCAGCACAATGATCTCATCCGCAATATTCAAAATGCGCTCCTGATGAGAGATCACCATGATGGAGCTCTTATGGATCTTCTTCTGCATCCGCTCAAAGACCTCGATCAGGTTCTGGAAGCTCCACAGATCAATTCCGGCTTCTGGCTCATCAAAAACCGAAAGCTTGGTGCCGCGCGCCAGTACTGTTGCGATCTCGATTCGCTTCAGCTCGCCGCCGGAAAGGCTGGCGTTGACCTCGCGGTTAATATAATCTCTGGCGCAAAGCCCGACCTCAGAAAGATACTGGCAGGCATCCGCCGGGGAAAGACGTTTTCCGGAAGCGATGCGGATCAGATCCAGCACCTGAATGCCCTTAAAGCGCACCGGCTGCTGAAACGCAAAGCTGATGCCCGCTTTCGCGCGCTCCGTAATGGACATCTGCGTTATGTCCTCGCCGTCCAGCAGGATCTGCCCTTCCGTAGGCTTTTCAATGCCGGCGATCAGACGGGCCAGTGTAGATTTTCCACCTCCGTTGGGTCCGGTAATGACCACGAAACGCTCATCCGGAATGACAACACTGATATCATGAATGATCTCCTTCTGGGAGGTCTCATCATTTACTTCGAAGGAAACATGTTTTAATTCGAGCATGAATCCTCTCCTCCTTTTATATAATGGTCCTCTGTTAGAGAGGTGTTTTTTAGTGGTCCCACGCCTTTTTTACAGATAGCGCAAAGCCTTTACTATGATAACAGATATCCCTAAAAAGTCAAGGAAATGCATATCTTACGATCTCAGCATTATTCAGTGTATGGAACGCATACTCCTGGTTGCTCATGTTATAAAAATACGCATGGACCATACGGCCGATTCCATTATGCGCGACAAGAATATAGGTCTTTTCTTCCGATTCTTCTGCCAGTTCATCCAACAGGTTGAAGATTCGCTGTGCCAGCCGCAGCATGGACTCTCCGCCGCCAAAATCCTGGGCGAATTGACTGCGGGCCTGTTTAAATTCATCCAGGTCCTTATTAGTGCCTTCAAACCTGCCAAAATTCTGTTCCGTCAGGCGAGGTTCTTCTCTCATGGGGATTCCGGTGATCTCTGAGATGTGCCTGGCTGTATCCACCGCTCGCTGTAACGGAGAATAAAGGATCTCATCGGCAGTGATGCCGGATGCCAGGATCTTCTCTCCCGTTTCCATAGCCTGTGCGTGTCCTTTTTCCGTGAGCGGAACGTCAGTAATCCCGCAGATTTTATGTTCCAGGTTCCATTCTGTCTGTCCGTGCCGGACAAAATAAATATGACCCATGATTTCGTACCTCTCTATTGTTCATTGACGGCTTTTTGATAATATGCTATGATTCATGCAAGAGCCAAAGGTTCTGAAAGGATTATCTGCCGGAGCGGCATGTGGGAATGATTTCCGCAGCCGATACGGGGAGGAAAGGAGCGTTCAACTATGGTATACGTCTGTGATGCATGCGGCTGGGAATACGATGAAGAAGCCGGTTATCCGGAAGGCGGCATTGCCCCCGGCACCAAGTGGGAAGATGTACCGGAGGATTTCGAATGTCCTCTGTGCGGTGTAGGCAAAGATATGTTCAGCGAGCAGTAAAAGCGAGGGCCTGGAGATCTGATGATTTCCAGGCTCTTCTTTTAATACTCTCCCAGCCACCTTCCGCTTGTCTCCGGAACCGCTTTTCCTTCCCGCAGGCTTTCCGGCACATTCAGCACGCGTTGGTTGCAGCTTCCGCGAAAGTTTAGTTCCAGGCTGCGCTCTGCCTCCAGATAGGGCCCGTCGATCAGCACGTCCAGCTGTGCCAGAAGTTCTTTCTGCGCCTCGCTCCCGGCCATCAACTGTTCGATGGTATAACCGGTATAAGAAGCCACCTCATAGCCTTCCCGCTTCAGCATTTTCGCCAGTTCAGCAAAAGCAGACGCCTGTGCGAAGGGTTCTCCTCCGGAAAAGGTGACGCCCTTGCAGAGTGGATTGCTCTGTGCTATCTGCAGCAGCATATCCGTTGAAAAAGGCCTCCCGCCCTCAAAAGACCATGTCTCCGGGTTGTGGCACCCCGGGCAGTGATGCGGGCATCCCTGGCAGTAAAAGGTGGTGCGGATCCCCGGTCCGTCCACAATACTGTCCTCGGTGATCCCCGCCATATAAATATCCGATGCCATTATACATTTCTCCTTCTGTACGCGGTCAAAACGCGGATATATCTTTGAAAAAAGGATCCGGAAAACTCCCGAATCCTTTTTTCATCCCGTTTCAGATCAAAAACAGATCTATTACATGGAAAGGCTGTGCTTTACGCGGTCTCTCTCCTCGCTTCTCTTGGCATCGTTCCATTTATCCATGGTGCCCACCAGATAACCGGTGATACGACGGATACGCTCAAAACCAACACCCTGTCCCAGCTTTTCGTTCAATGTTTTTTCGCTCATGATTTTCTCCTTATTGATTTCAGTAGATTTTATAATCAGTATTTTAAATTCTGTTTTTATATTCAGTGCTATTTTTCTTGCTGATCGAAACTAGCGGATTCCCTGGAATGCAGGCATTTCCGGATACATCTTCTTCAGCTTAGCCACCATTTCGGGCGGAATGGACTGTCCCTCTCTTCTTCCGCAGCGAGGGCAAACATCTCCGATGACGCCTACATATCCGCAGACCGGATCGCGGTCCACCGGGTGGTTGATGCTGCCGTAGCCTACGCCGCAGTCATGCATCCAACGCACGACCTGCTCGAACGCCTCAACGTTGCGGGCGGTGTCGCCGTCCATTTCCACATAGCTGATGTGACCGGCGTTGCAGAGCGCATGATACGGGCCCTCCAGGCGGATCTTCTCGTACGCGGAAATCGGGAACCATACCGGAATATGGAAACTGTTCGTATAATATTCGCGGTCCGTGATGCCCTTCAGCTTACCGAAGCGCTGCTGATCCTGACGGATGAATTTACCGGAAAGACCTTCCGCAGGCGTGGCCAGCAAGGTGAAGTTCATCTTCATCTCCTTGGACTTGCGGTCACAGAAGTCGCGCATATGCCCGATGATCTCCAGGCCCTTCTTCTGCGCCTCCTCGCTCTCGCCGTGATGCTTTCCGTACAGCGCGGTCAGCGTCTCCGCCAGACCGATAAATCCGATGGAAAGTGTTCCGTGTTTCAGCACCTCACGGATGGTGTCCGTCAGCGCCAGCTTATCGGAATCCAGCCAGATTCCCTGCCCCATCAGGAACGGGAAGTTGTATACATGCTTGCTGGCCTGGATCTCAAAGCGATCCAGCAGCTGCTGGCTGACCAGCTCCAGATAGTGATCCAGCTTGTCATAGAAAAGCTCTTCGTTACCGTCGCTCTCCAGCGCAAGACGCACCAGGTTGATGGAACTGAAGGACAAGTTGCCGCGGGAGTAAGAAATCTGCCGATCCGGGTCATAGACGTTGCCCATCACGCGTGTCCGGCAGCCCATGGTGGCGACTTCGGATTCAGGATGGCCGGGTTTGTAGTACTGCAGATTGTAAGGAGCATCCAGGAACACAAAGTTCGGGAACAGTCTCTTCGCGCTCACCTTGCAGCTGAGACGGAACAGATCGTAGTTCGGATCCTCCGGATTGTAATTGACCCCTTCCTTTACCTTAAAGATATGAATGGGGAAGATACATGTTTCACCATGACCCAGGCCTGCATCCAAGGCCTTCAGGATGTTGCGCATGGCCATACGCCCCTCGGGGGAGGTATCCGTTCCGTAGTTGATGGAGGAGAACGGAGTCTGCGCACCGGCACGGGAATGCATGGTGTTCAGGTTATGTACAAATCCCTCCATAGCCTGGAAGGTCTCGTGGTCTGTCAGCTTGAAGGAACGTTTCCGCACGCGGCTCATCATGGCCGCCAGGTCATGACCGGCCAGCTCCGGGAAACGAGCGGCGATCTCATCCGCCACCGCTTCATCAAATCCGGGCTTGTTTTCCAGGCTCGCGGTCTCTCCCATGGTCCGCTCAGCCTCTGACAGTGCCTGCTCCACTGTCAGAATGGCGTCTTCCTTATCCGCAAGATCCTCCACGATGTCCGTCAGGGTGTGGAGATAGGTGCGGTGATAGGTCTTGCCGACGCCCTCTGCCATGCCATAGTCAAAGTTCGGAATAGACTGACCGCCGTGCTGATCGTTCTGATTCGACTGGATGGCGATGGCCGCCAGCGCCGCGTAACTCTGAATGCTCTGCGGCTCTCTCAGATAGCCGTGGCCCGTGGAAAAGCCACCGTGGAACAGCTTCAGAATATCGATCTGTGTACATGTGGTGGTCAGAGAATAAAAATCAAAGTCGTGGATATAGATATATCCTTCGCGGAAGGCCTTCGCATGCTCTGCCCGCAGCAGATACATTTCATTGTAAGCCTTGGCGCCGGCAGCACCGATCTGCAGCATGCTGCCCATGGCCGTGTTGCCGTCGATATTAGCATTGTCGCGCTTCAGATCGCTGGCCTTGGCATCCACCTGTGTGATCTCATCGATGGTATGCATCAGACTGGTGTTAGCCTCTCTGGCGCGTGTACGGTTGGCTCGATACAGAATATAGGCCTTGGCTGTGGCATTGAACCCATGGTTCATCAGCTGGGCTTCTACCGTATCCTGGATGGTCTCGATGCCGGGGGCATCTTCGGTAACATTCTTTTCCAGTGTTCTCTGCACCGCATTGGCTACCCGGGCAGCATCGGAGGCATCTCCCTCTCCGGTGGCTTCCATGGCCTTCAGGATCGCAGCCGCAATCTTATTCGCATCATACAGGACAACGCGTCCGTCCCTTTTGGTCACACTAAGAATCATTTCTGAACATTCCCCTTCATACGTGAATTATTCGAACATAACGGGCTGAACCCGGGGCAAAATCCGCGAATTCTCTAAACCACTACATCTTGTGGTCGTACAAGTCCGTGCAAAGTATATTTTGTACCCTGCACGCTGTTTTGTCAAGAGAAAAATTATATATTTTTCTTATACGATTATAGGCTGGTTTTTCTAATCTGTTTTTTTTCGCTTGTAACGCCTTTTTTCTTCGCTTATAATAGAGCAATATTCGCCGACCTTTCCCGTTGTATCGGCCGGCGTGGGAGGAATACATATTATGTCTCAACCATCACAACATCAATCAGGGCACGCTGCAGAGGCATTGCTGTTCTCGGATAAAGAACTGATTCGGATGGCCGTTCCCTTTATTCTAAGTTTTGCCCTTTCGCAACTGCCTTTTTTCCTTGCCGTAATCTTTCCCTTCTTGCTGACGGTAGCAACTTCTGGATTGGAAGATTCGAATGACAGCTTGCGGTGATTCTTTACCCTTTTTGAGGAGTACTCTTTCTTCTGAGATGCCTTGATCTTATTTTTGGACTATACATAAAGAAAAGAGCTCCGTTCATTTTAACGGAACTCTTTCTTTGTTTTTTCGGAGTATGGAAACAATGTACATGTTAAATGGAGCTGAGGGGAGTCGAACCCCTGTCCGAAAACCCATCCATCCCGGTATCTCCCATCACAGTCGCCGTTTATTCATTCCCTCCGGCAATCGCCCGGTGACCGGCCATCGCCTTTAGTAGCTTCATAAGTTCTTTATCCACCGCAAAGCTTAAGCGGACAAGTGCCTCACAGTTCATAGTGCCGGGAACACAGGCTGTGAGCAACCTGTGGCCGACAGCTGCCTAATTAGGCAGCGTACGCGAAATTATCTTCTGCGTTTATATTTAAGTTCCGTTTTTTTACGTGGCCACGGTCCACGGATGGCTGCCAAAACTTCAGAATCCCCGTCGAAACCAGTACAACCCCGAATTGACATCTTTAATTTTACTTGTTTGCCGCTGAAAGTCAAGTGAAATATGTGTGAAAACGAAGAGCGACATAGTGGCCGCTGTCAATGGAGGAAACCGGTCTCGCCCATCTTGACGGTCTTATTCCGCCCATGATAGTCACTGCCGGCAGTAATAAGGAGATCGTACTTTGCGGCTAACCCCAGCATCTCTTCCTGCATGTCCACCGTGAACTTGGAATAATATGCCTCCACACCCTTTAATCCGAAAGAGATCAGTTTCTGAAGCCTTTTCTCCATCTCCTCCCCGCGGATCATTTCTCTTCCGCTTCCGAACACAGGATGCGCAAGTACGGGAATTCCGCTGGAAGTGAGGATTCCCTGAATAGCTTCTTCCGGACGCAAATACTGGCTGCGATAGTGGATTTGGTTCACATACTTTTCGATGGCTTCGTCTTTTGTAGCTGCGTAGCCGCATTTCACCATAAGATTGCCAATATGCGGTTTCCCTGGATTGTCCATGGCCAGCAGCTGATCGATCTCCTCCTGCGGAAATACAATATTATATTCCCTTGCCAGACATTCCAAACGCCCTCTCACCTTATTCATGCGGTACTGATGACCGGTCTCCACCAAATCATGGATCGCGTCTGCATCAGGCTGGTAATCGTAGCCTAAAATATGATACTTTCCATCCTCATCCTTGCAGGAAAACTCCACACCGGTAATGAAAGCAGGATCATCCTCACGAAGCATCTGTAAGACAGCAAGACTTCCCTTTATGGCATCATGGTCTGTCACCGAAAACATTTTCAACCCGGTCTTTCGGATTTTTTCCAGAAGCTCCTCCGGTGTATCTGTTCCGTCAGAAACGGTAGTGTGCATGTGAAGATCCACATTTGATAGATCGTTTGAATGTAATGACAGCATAAAATCTCCTTTTTTTCGGAATTTAATCGTAAAAAAGCGCCTACAAAAGGCGCTTTTTTCAGCCAGGTAAGCTTCAGGAATTAATCTCCTGCAGCAGTGTACGGTTGATAGAATCCGCAAAGCCTTCGGCTTTCTCGCGTATTCCCTCTACTCGCAGAATGCTCTCCGGGTCGTTGGCGGTCTCCGTGATGGAAAAATGCGGCGGCAATATGAGCGTTTTGTTCATGTTCAGGCCGCTGATCAGCTGCCGCACAAGAATATCTCCGCCGCTGTAACCGGAGACAACAATCCCATACAGATATTTATCCAAGGTCTGGCGGATCCGGTACAGGGATGTCAGACGGTTGACCAACGCTGTAAGGTTCGCGCTGAGAGCGTCGTTATAATTCGGGCACAGCATCACAATGGCGGTAGCTTCATCAAAGGCGGGCAGCACCTGCTGGGTGATCACACCGCCGTAATAACAGCTTCCTTTTTTACTGAAGTGCAGGCACATGGTATATGGACAACCTATACAGTCATGGATGGTGCCGTTCTGCAGGGATAATTCCTGTACCTCAATATTTGGGGATAGATGCTCCTTTACCATGTTCCACAGCAGAAGGGTGTTGGAGGTTTCCCGTACGCTTGCGTGCAGCGCCAGCAGACGCGGTCTTACAGAAACGGGGGCCGTAAAGCCGACCACTCTTTCTATAAGATCTCGTGCACTCCACAGATAGGCCTGCCATAATTCGTCTTCTGTCGGCGGCACGCGCCGGTCCTTCCCCTCCCCGCGCAGATTCAGTGCGGTCACGGTGAAATTCCGAAGAGAACCTGTTCCCTCCACCAGCGGACGTCCCGGGAATAAACACCCGGATGCATTGGCGGTCTGTACCACCATACGACCCATGGATTTCGTATATAGGTCGGAAGGTGCGTCCACGATCACGCCGCTCACACATCCGGAAAAGAAATCCGGATCGCGGCGGATCTTCTGCATCATAAACACCCATTCCGGATTCAGGCCGACATCATCCAGCGAGATGGCAAAGATCACTGCTTTGTTCTTTACCGGTACCAGCTCGGAAGCGGTCTCAATGATCCTTGCAGCATCCCCGGTAATAACATCTTCCCCGGAATGGAAAATGACATTTTTTACCGGTGTTTGGAATCCGGCATACGAGAGCACCTGATCCATCCGTCCGTCCCGCTCACTTCGGGGCCGAATCACAATGACTTCCCGCAAATAATCACCTTCTTTACGATTACTTCTTTACGATTACTTCTTTACAACAACTTCTCCAGATTACGATACGCCGTCTGGCAACGCAGGAACGCTTCCTCCGGAAGGTCCACATTTTCCACTTCAATACCGGAAGATGTAACTCGGTTCCTGGCGCCAAAGTATACTCGCCCAAAGGCCTGAGAACTGTAGTGCCAGTCTCCCCGCAGCGTAGCCAGAATAGAAAAGGCCCCGGAGGAAATGGCCGGCGCCATATAGGGCTTAAAGCCCCAGCCGCGCATGACCATATTGGCTTCTACCGTAAGCGATGTCAGCTCCCTGGATAGTTTCGGGTCGTACTGCGAAAGGCTATTCACGATCACCAGGTCCTGTCCGTGAGGTCCATAGGCGCGTCCGTCTTTCAGATAAGAAGCAAACCGGGCATCTTTCCCTGCAAAGTAAGCGGCTCTTGCGTTCATGACGCCCAGACCGTATCCCTTTACGCGGGCCGGCCGGATGCCGCTTTTCATGACCTCCTGACACAATGGATCCACCGGATCAGAGACCACACAAAACAGACCTTCATAGCCCTTTTGAACGGCCTGGGAAGCGATCTTACGCACAAGCCCGCCATTGGCCTCAAATTGAGCCATGCGCACGTCGCCGCCTTCTCCTACCGGCGGCACGCGCAGCGAGGCGCAGAACAGAAATACGTCGCAGTTGAACAGCTCTTCTTCACTGATCACACGGACGGGAACAGTGGATACGCTGCCGGCGCCATCCCGCATCTGATTCATTTCGAACTCAAAACGGTCCCCCACGTGATCACGCACATCATAGATGCCGATTTCAGAAATGCAGTCTCCGCCCATCAGCACCAGACCCGTCAGCAGAAGGCTCCCCACGTCGCCCAGCGCGAACAGATGCACGCGTTTCTTCGGTTTTGTGAACCACTGCATGTCCTCCGGAGCCCCGACAACTATCGTGCCGGGGGCATCCGTTCCCATTATCTCAGATAAGTGTGGCATTATATATTCTCCTGTTTACAGACACTCATCAGTCACTGTGCAGCGCATAGTAATCGCTGAATCCCATTTCCATGCTGCGCATATATTCCAGCCTGGAAAGCTGCTGAATGTCGTTTTCAATATAGAAGGAAGCCGGAATATTCACATTATAGCTCATGAACCGGCCCTTATCCGGACAGGTCGGGGACAGAATGACTTCTGTCAGGCGATCCAGCGTCAGGTTCCGTTCAAATTCTTTGCGGTATTCCTCTTCAAGGACCTTCATGATATCCCGTGCATTTTTCAGGCAGGTCATGGAAAGATCATAGACCGCACTGATATTTTCATGCGCCAGGAAAGCCGGCGTCACATACGGCATGATCAGGTTCACGCTGGTCAGCAGACCTGCGGTCATCTTCGCATTGGAACGCACGCTGTCACCGCCGATAAAAGGATACAGCGAGGACTCTACGAACCAAGAACTGATATGCGGAATATAATACACACAATCAGCGCTAAAGCCGTAGGTTTCTACCAGATCTTTGCCGTTCGCGGTCATCACGCCCAGCAGGATCTTATCGATGTGTACACCGGTATCCGGCAGCAGTGTCTGCAGCTCCTTCAAACGGTAGCCCTTGTGCAGCAGGTCATCCACCAGGATGACATCCCGTCGGAAGGACTGAATGGTATCCAACTGTGTCTTGATGGAAAGATAGTTCGGATACTCCTCAATCTTGAAGCCATGCATGTTGGAATTGAAGACCTTTTCTGTATGCAGTGCTTTGGTCACGGTATTCGGCGTCACGGAACCGCGCAGCACCTTGCCGAAAGGTACGCACATCTTCTTTCCAAGCTTCCTGGGCTTCGTGACCACGTTGGGCACCTCGTTCAGCTCTGCGATCTTTTCCACCATGCGGTGATACATGATGGAGGAATCGAAGGACAGCACCAGATTACCCGGGTTGATTTCTGTCAGAACGGTCTGCAGACGGCGATGCGCTTCTTCGATGACCTCATGGACCCTGTGATTTCTGTTCAACGGATCCTTAATGACGGTTTCAATATTCTTGGTCAGCGTGATTGGCCGGTGCATATCCACCGCCATCACCGTATTTTCCGCGCCTTTTTCGGAGATGCGGATAAATCCGGAGCGAGCCAGCGTCTGCTCCACATTTTCCCGGTGCTCTTCCATCTCCTTCTTGCCATGATACAGGCAATAGGTATATTCCCGGGACAGCGCGTACGCCAGCAGCTCGCTCAGCACGATCTGCGCCGGGTCAGAATCCGGCGTCATCTTAGGCCCATAGACGCCCTTTATTACCAGGATCTTGCCCCAGGCAATATCACGCAGCTTTTTGACCATCTCCAGGTCCTGGAATTCTTTCATGAAATCCGCATTCCAGAGGCGGCCTGCAACAGCCGCTGCGATAGGACGTCCACCATCCCTCATATCCCGCAGGATAGCCAGCTGCAATTTTTCCGCCACCAGATTCTGCCGGATTATCTCCGGATTCTTTTTGGTGCGCAGCACCGTGTCACAAAGTTCATTCCACAGCGCATCGGAGATTTCGCTTTCCACCAGGATATCACAGTTGATGGAACGGGTAAAATGCAGATCCTTGTACTGTGGTTCTCTGGCATACAGATTATTCTCATAAATATAATTCTGGGCCATCTCGTCGATCAGATGGGAGATATCGCGGTTCATATCGATATTCTCTCGGATCCGGGTAGAGCTGATATCCTCCAGATGCATGGGGAGGGTCAGCTCTTCGATCTGACCGGTGATGTGGGTATTTTCATCCGTATCCTGTCCCTCCCACTCATAATCGTCTCCATGACGGCGGAAAATGATGTGATGGAACTGATGAATGGACCAAGGCTCCGGTTTTTTCTTATAAGCGGAAGCATGTGCCGTCACATCGCTGCCGGCTACGATATAAACCTCTTTTCCGGCAAACATCTCCGAAAGACGCTTCAGATCGTCCGGGTTGGCGATATTTACGGGAACATCTTTCGGGAACAGGAACACGCCCGGATTGGCCGCCGTGGAAATCATGGCGATCTTCCGGCGGATCAGCGGCGGCTGGGTCTTTTTAGACCAGGAAAAGCCGTCGATGGCCAGGTAGACCGGATAGCCCAGCTTGCGGATTTCCTCTACAATACCTTTGTGGCTGAGGGAGAAGGGATCGAAGGTCCCCGGGAAGAAGGCGACCTTATATTCCTTGACGAAAGAAACATCCTCCGGATCAGGCGTATATTCTGACAGAAATCTGTAGATACTGTTCAGCGCTGCCGCGTTGATCAGGAAATCCAAGATCTCCTCGTCCTTTTCCTTCAGGATATGAATGGCTTTCTTGCCGATATAGCGGAACATGCGCCATTTTTCCGCAAGTGGAAGTACTTTCTGGGCAAAGATGTATTCGCCCATCACAAAGCAGGCCTCCTGGGAGACCATGGGATGATAGTGAGCGATGCCCCGCAGGATCATGCCAAGGAGCTTGCGCATACGTTTGTCATGATTCATATCCGCCGGGTAACGTTTTTTGTAGGAATCATAATTCTGCAGCAGATGTCCGATAGTATCCAGCGTAACACATGCCACCGGATCCGGTGCGGATATCAGCATCGTGTGAAGCGACTCGATGATCTCATCTACATTTTCCGGCACCAGCTTTACAACGATCTGTCCCAAATACTGCGGAATGTTCTTGGCGTACTCCGCATCCGAAAGATCCAGTCCCTTCAGCATTTCAAAAGCAATCTCGCTGCGCTGCTCCGGATCAGCCATATCCATCATTTTGACGATGGTCTTACCGGCCAGATGTCTCACATCGCCGCATTCGGTTCCTGTCAGCAGGTTCACCAGATGCGTGGTGGAATGCAGTGGATGACGGTTTCGTCCGGCCTTCATTTCTTCATAGAGATAGCGGATATTGACCATCTTGCAGATCCAGGGCGTCGCTGCGCGCAGATTTTCCAGGAATGCCTCTGTAATGAGACCATCCTCCTTATTTTTAAAGGAGTACTGTTTCTGGATCTCCTCCGGCAGATTCAGCTGACGGGTGATCTGCTGTTTCAGATATAACAGACTGACAAGGCGGGGACCATGAATCTGTTCCAGGATCTGCCTTGCATACGGACGGATGATGTCCCGCGCATTCTCCTCCCGCAGCATCTTATCCACCGCATTTAAGATGCACATCTGAAGTTCCAGATCCTCTGTGGTGGAAAAATGCAGCAGGAACTGTACCATCTGATCCAGAATATCCACAGGACAGGATACGAGAGGTACTCTTTCCAGTGTCTCTGCCAGAATGAATGCCGTGAAGGTATCACGGTTCATGTTTTCATATTTTTTTCCCAGGACGCGATAATAGCTTTCTCTTTTTGCGTCTTTACACCGCGTAAGGATGGCGCCGGTCAGCGTTTCCATCTTGTAGCCGAGCCATTCCCGGTGCTGATCTGTCAGTTTGTGATCCGGGTTCAGCATAGTCTCCAGATAGTAATCATAGAGCTCCTGGGAAGAGGAATTCTGGCTGAACGCCAGCATCCCTTCCGGAATCTCTTTTCGATACTCTATATCGTAATTGACCAGGATCTCTCCCATAACGAAAGCCGCTGCGGAGCGGATATCTGCCTCCTGATGCATCAGAAGCTCATACAAAAAACGTAAGGTCATCTGCTTCTGGCGCTGGCTCAGATAGGTAGAGTATTCCCGGAAGATCTGAAGATACGTGCGTGTATTCTTCCAGTCCTTTTCGCTGCGGGCAGCCTCCAGGATGTTGGTGAAGGAAGCCTCATGATTCAGCAGATGCATCAGCTGAATGTTGTGGTTCACGGCCATCATCTTATAGGCATCAATGACTTCGTGTCCCTGGAGGAGCGCGCTGTCCTTCTCAATGATCGGAGTGAGATCCCTCTCGATCAGATCTGTGGATGCCCCCAGGCGGATCATATAATCCTCGAAATCTTTCAGCTTATTATAGACCTTCTCGTATCTCTGTCGTTTGGCATCATCCACATTATCCAGCTTGCTTAGGATCACACCAAAGGAATCCGCCAGTGTATAGCAGTGGATCTTCTCCACGCCATTTTCACGGGTACTCTTCACGCGGAAATCCGCATAGATCAGCAGCAGGGATTCGATCGACAGGTTCTCCAGCTCCAGATCCCATGTGGAATGGTTGGCCGCAATGTAACCGATGCCGGGCATGCCGTTCCGCTGCATCAGCTGATCGGTATAATAGTAATGCAGATACGGCACGCGGCGGGCTTCCTTGTCCTTGCAGCCGAATTTACCGATGTCGTGGCTGATCGCAGCACCGGACATCAGCGCCAGGTCGATGGGCTGACCTGCCTTCAGCATCTGCCGGGCCATATACATGGACACGTTATGTACACCCGCGATGTGCCCGTGTGTATTAAACGGCGTCACCTCCGCAGCAATGCGCATGAATTCCAGAAAATAGGTATCACGGCAGAATTTCAGGAATGTCTCGTACTCCTGTTTCATATGGCAATTCTTCAGCTCTTCCTCCGTGGCCAGGGAAAAATGAAGTGTCATACGGAACCCATGGAAATCTCTCTCCGCGCACAGGCAGACACGCAGGATCTCCAGATAAAAGATCTTTCCCTCTTCATAGCACGGTTCCATGACATCCGGGAAGTTTTCCGGATACAGCACATGCTTTCCGTCCGCGAACAGGAAAGGAAGCCATCCACCTTCCGGTTCCGGGGAAAATCTTGACATGTTATCGCGGCAGGCCTCCAGCACCTCTGTACATGTAAAGGTCTTCTTGCCCACAAATTTCTCAATACCTGCGCGGAAGGATTTTCTGCGCAGCAGTTTCAGCATATCCTTTTTCTGCATGCCGAATTTACGCAGCAAGGGGCGCTCCGTCATGCGGTTCTCTATTCGTTCTAATAAATCCTTATTCCAGTCTTCGTTCATAACAAATCCCTGTCGTAAAGGCCGGCCGACGCCGGGGATCAGGCCGAAAAATAGCTTCGGCAATACATACTGTAACTCATATATCTTACAATAAATCTCATATAAATACAATGAAAAATGCCCGGAATGTATTTTTTCTTCCTCCGCCCATCAGACAAAGAAGCTGCTTGCATATCCGTTGAATTTTCGGTATGATATGGTACGTATGCGCTAATCATGGAAACGGAGAATTATTATGATATTCAGCTGCAGTCATCTTGGGAAATCCTTTTCAGGAGAAACACTCTTCTCCGGAGGGAGCTTCCGCATCGAAGACAAAGAAAAGGCCGCGATCGTCGGTATTAATGGCGCCGGAAAATCCACGCTCCTGAAAATGATCGTGGGCGAACTGCCCGTGGATGAAGGCGAGATCGTATTTACCAGCGGCAAGACCATCGGATACCTGGCGCAGCACCAGGATCTTTCCGGTAACCGAACCATTTACGAAGAGGTTCGGACCGCCAAAGAACCGCTGATCCGCATGGAGCAGGAGATCCGCCGGCTGGAGGCTGCCATGAAGAATGCCTCCGGGGAAGAACTCGCTTCCATGATGGAGACCTATACCCGCCTGAATCATGAATTTGAACTGCAGGACGGCTATGCTTACGAAAGCGAGATCACAGGCGTCCTGAAGGGCATGGGATTTACAGAAGATGAATTCGGGAAGCACTGTCAGGAGCTTTCCGGAGGTCAGAAGACCCGGGTATCCCTGGGAAAGCTTCTGCTGACCAAGCCGGACTGCATCCTGCTGGATGAGCCCACCAACCATCTGGACATTTCCTCCATTGTATGGCTGGAAGGCTATCTTCGCTCTTACCCGGGCGCCGTTGTTATCGTGGCGCATGACCGCTATTTTCTGGACCGTGTTGTCGGAAAGGTCATCGAGGTGGAAGCAGGAAAGATCTCCGTCTACACCGGAAATTATTCTGCCTATGCCGAAAAGAAACAGATGCTTCGGAACGCAGCCCTGAAGCTGTACTTGAAGCAGCAGCAGGAAATCCGTCACCAGGAAGCAGTCATCCAGAAACTGAAATCCTTCAACCGGGAAAAATCCATTAAACGTGCTGAGAGCCGCGAAAAAATGCTGGCAAAGATAGAGCGGGTGGATAAACCGCAGGAGCTGAACGACAGCATGGTGTTCACCCTGGAGCCCAATGTGACCAGCGGCAAGGATGTTCTTACCCTGGAGGATATCAGTAAATCCTTTGGAAACCAGAAACTCTTCGAGCACGTGAATATAGAGATCAAGCGCGGGGAACGCGTGGCTGTAATCGGCAGCAACGGTACCGGGAAGACCACCCTTTTAAAGATCATCAACGGTCTGGTGGATGCTGATTCCGGGTCCTGTACGCTGGGCGCCAAGGTAAGCATAGGGTACTATGATCAGGAACAGCAGCTTCTGACAGAGTCTAAGACCCTGTTCGAGGAGATCTCGGATGCCTACCCGTATCTGGATAATACGGCCATCCGAAATACACTGGCCGCTTTTCTGTTCACCGGGGATGATGTGTTTAAGCTGGTCTCCGCTCTTTCCGGCGGGGAGCGCGGACGGCTGGCTCTGGCCAAGATGATTCTCTCCCCGTGCAATTTCCTGATCCTGGACGAGCCGACCAATCATCTGGACATGACCTCACGCGAAATCCTGGAACAGGCGCTCTCTTCCTATACGGGAACGGTGCTCTATGTGTCCCATGACCGTTACTTTGTAAATAAAACGGCCACACGCATTCTGGAACTGACGGGCGGTACCTTTGTGAATTATATCGGCAATTACGATTATTACCTGGAAAAACGGGAAGAGCTGACAGCCGCCGCACTACGCCAGACGGCCGGCAATACATCCGGGAAGACGCCTCCTGTACAGGCAGCAACGCCTGTCTCTGCCGGGGCTACCGACTGGAAGGCCCAGAAAGAGGAGGCCGCCAGACAGCGCAAAAAGGAAAACGATATAAAGAAGGCAGAGGATGCCATCGCTGCGCTGGAAGCCAGGGAGGCGGAAATCGATGATCTGCTCACGCAGGAAGATGTCTTTACCAATGTGCCCCGCCTGATGGAACTGAACAAAGAAAAGGAATCCATTCAGGAACAGATCCTGGAATGGATGGATAAATGGGAAGAGCTGCAGTCTTAAGCAGCTCTTTTTTTAGTATTTTTATTGATTTTGTATTGTATTTTATCCGACGATTAAGGTATAATAAATAATGATGGTTTTGAATCGTTAAAAATGATAACAGGAGAAACATATGTGCGAATATATCACCAGTGAGATCCGGCCGGGCGATAAGCGCGCCAGACGCCAGATGGATGCATTGCTTCAGCAGGAAGGCATCGAACGGGATAAAAACCTGGATTACAGCGTCGGCCTTTTTGATGAAGACTACAATCTGGTCGCCACCGGTTCCTGCTTTAAGAACACGCTGCGCTGCATGGCGGTGGACAGCGGTCACCAGGGAGAAGGCCTTCTGAACAAAGTGGTCACGCATCTGATGGACCATCAGTTCGAGCGGGGCAATCTGGAGCTCTTTTTATATACCAAGTGCGACAGCGCCAAATTCTTCCACGATCTGGGCTTTTATGAGATCGCCCGTGTCGAGGGCAAGGTCGTTTTCATGGAGAACCGGCGGACGGGGTTCTCTTCCTACCTGGAGGAACTGGCCGCCACCAGAAAGGACGCGCCAAAGGTCGCTGCGGTCGTTATGAACGCCAACCCCTTCACACTGGGACACCAGTATCTTCTGGATACGGTATCCGCCCAGAACGATGTCGTTCATGTATTCGTTGTTTCCGAGGATGTCTCTCTGGTTCCTTTTTCCGTGCGTTATGACCTCGTAAAAAAAGGAAGTGCACATCTGAAGAACCTGATCTATCATCCGACCGGCAGTTATATCATTTCCAACGCCACCTTCCCTTCCTATTTCCTGAAGGATGCGGATACCGTGATCGCATCGCACGCACGGCTGGATATCGCCGTTTTCATGAAGATCGCACAGGCACTTGGCGTGAATCACCGCTATGTCGGGGATGAGCCCTTCAGCCAGGTAACTTCAATCTACAACCGGATCATGAAAGAAGAATTGGAAGCCGCAGGCCTGGCCTGTACCATTGTTCCACGCAAGGAACAGAACGGCCGCGCCATAAGCGCCTCGGATGTCCGTCTGGCTATCAAGGAGGACCGCCTGGCGGATCTGGCAGGTCTTGTACCGGAAAGCACGTATACTTATTTCTCTTCCCCGGAGGCTGCGCCTGTCATCGCGCGGATCCGTGCCGCGGAAGAAGTCATACATTACTAAACAATCATTTATAATTATAAACTCACAGGAGGAGCCCCTATGAAAAAGATTCTTTATGCAGCATCCGAATGCGTTCCCTTCATCAAGACCGGCGGTCTTGCCGACGTTACCGGTGCGCTCCCCAAATACTTTGATAAAGAAAAGTATGATGTGCGTGTTGTCATTCCCAAATATCTCTGCATTTCGGAAGAATACCGCAAGCAGATGGAATACATCACACATTTCTATATGTACTACAACGGCCGCAACCGCTATGTCGGTATCCTGAAGCTGGAATATCAGGGCATGACGATTTACTTCATCGATAACGAAGAGTATTTTGGCGGCAGCAGCCCCTACACCGATCACCTGTACGATATGGAAAAATTCGGCTTCTTCAGCAAAGCTGCACTCGCCATTATGCCCTCCATTGATTTCCAGGCGGATATCATCCACTGTCATGACTGGCATGTCGGCCTGATCCCGGTCTATCTGAAGACACAGTTCGCGGCGGATGAGTATTATGCAAAGATGAAGGCCATTATCACCATTCACAATCTTCGCTTCCAGGGCAGTTACAACATTGATAAGGTAAAAGAAATGACCGGTCTTCCGGATTATCTGTTCACCAACGATAAGCTGGAGGCTTACGGGGATGCCAACTACTTAAAGGGCGGCATTGTCTACTCCGACGCCGTGACGACCGTCAGTGATACCTATATGAAAGAGATCCAGACGCCCTTCTACGGCGAACGCCTGGACGGCCTGCTGTGGGCCCGTTCCAATGTTCTGAGCGGCATCTTGAATGGTCTGGATTATGATGAGTGGAATCCGGCCACGGATACCATGATTGCCGAGAATTTTTCGGCCGAAAACTTCCGTGCCAAAAAGAAGAAAAATAAGACCGCGCTGCAGCAGGAGCTGGGGCTGACCGTGGATCCCGGCGCCATGATGATCGGCATGATCTCCCGTCTGACAGATCAGAAGGGCTTTGACCTGGTCGAGCGCGTGATGCAGGAAATGGTAGATGAAGGGATTCAGTTCGTTATTCTTGGCACCGGAGAATGGAAATATGAAGAGCTGTTCAAGAAATACGCTGCCCGCTTCCCCCGTCAGGTATCCGCGAATATCTTCTATTCCAACAAGCTCTCCCACCGCATCTACGCGGCTTGCGATGCATTCCTGATGCCGTCTCTCTTTGAGCCTTGCGGCCTGAGCCAGATCATGAGCCTTCGCTATGGCACTGTACCGATCGTCCGCGAGACCGGCGGTCTGAAGGATACAGTTGAAGCCTACAATAAATTTGAAAACACCGGCACCGGCTTCTCCTTCACCAATTATAATGCGCACGAGATGCTGTACACTGTTCAGCGGGCGAAAGAGCTGTATACCGAAAACAAACGCCGCTGGAACCAGATGGTCGAGCGCGGCATGAAACAGGATTTCTCCTGGAAAGCCTCCGCCAAAAAGTACGAAGAACTGTACGATCAGCTGTAATAGGAGACAGGGGACGGACCTGTCTCCTTCTTAAGCCTGCTGATAGGTGGCCAGGAAGTCGGCCATTCTCTCGCAGGATTCTTTCAGCACGGATATCTCCGGCAGATATACAATACGGAAATGATCAGGCTGTTCCCAGTGGAAGCCGCTGCCCGCAGTAAGCAGAATGCGTTTTTCCTTCAGGAAATCCAGGACGAACGTTTCATCGTCTGTAATGTTAAAGCGCTTGCTGTCTACCTTCGGGAAGATATAAAAGGCTGCCTTCGGTTTTACCGCCGAGATCCCGGGGATCTCATTCAAGGCATTCGTGATGAATTCACGCTGTTCATAGATCCTGCCGCCCGGTACCAGCATTTCTTTCGTGGATTCCTGATCTGCCAGCGCCGCGGGAATCAGAGACTGCGCCGGCACGTTGGAACACAGACGCATGGAGGATAAAAGGTTGATGCCCTCAATATATCCCTGTACATGGTCTTTCCGGCCCGCCAGGCACATCCAGCCGCAGCGATAGCCCGCCAGCAGATGGGATTTGGATAATCCATTAAAGGATACTGTAAGCAGATCCGGCGCCAGGGACGCCAGAGCGATATGCTCTTCTCCGTCCATGACCAGACGATCATAGATCTCGTCCGCGAACAGAATCAGGTCATGCTCTCTGGCGATCTGAACGATCTCTTCCAACAGTTCTTTCGGATACAGCGCTCCGGTAGGATTGTTGGGATTGATGACCACGATTCCTTTGGTGCGGTCGGTCACCTTGCTGCGCATATCCTGAATATCCGGGAACCATCCGGCCTGCTCATCGCACATATAATGCACGGCCGTCCCGCCCGCCAATGTTACGGAAGCCGTCCACAGCGGATAGTCGGGAGACGGAACCAGCACTTCATCACCCTCATCCAGCAAGCCCTGCATGGACAGGGTAATCAATTCACTGACTCCATTTCCGGTATAAATATCATCCAGCGTCACATTGGGCAGATTCTTCTGCTTCGCATATTCCAGAATAGCTTTTCTGGCAGAGGTCAGACCGCGGGAATCGGAATAACCTTCTGTATCCTGCAACTGAGAAGCGATCGCATCAATGACCGCCTGCGGTGCACGGAAACCGAACGGAGCCGGATTTCCAATATTCAGCTTCAGGATTTCTTCCCCTGCAGCGATCATGCGGTTGGCTTCATCCATGACCGGTCCGCGGATATCGTAACAGACATGATCCAGTTTATGAGATTTATTGTAAGTCTTCATTTTGAGACCTCCTTTTTAGTAAATAATGTGCACAGACGCGGCAGGAGAAGCCGCGCCAGCCAGGCTGCCAGCATTCCGGTGACAAGCCCTCCCAGCACATCCGTGGGATAATGAATGCCTACGAACAGACGCGAAAATGCAATGACAGAAGCCAGGATAACCAGAACAATATTCCAGGGTCTGGGTATATCCGGGAACATCGCCAGCGCAGAGGCAAAGGATGCCCCGGTATGTCCGGACGGGAAGGAATAATCCGTGGCCCGTGTTACGATCAGCTCCAATCCCTGGATCAGCTCATACGGACGCACCCTGGCAATCGCATTCTTTAGAATAATATTGTTAATGATCAGCGAAAAGATCAGTGCCAGCGCACTGGCAAGACCCGCTTTTCTGGTCTTGGGCAGGATCAGTAAAAACACTGTCAGAAGAATCCAGAAAAGACCATGATCGCCCAGATGGGTCACGGCAGTCATGATCGGCGTCAGTACCGGCACGCGTAAATGATTCTGGATCCACAGCAGAAGTGCGGCTTCCCAGGCAAAATAAGCAGTCATAGTCTCCTCTTTTCTGATTTCAGCATACAACTTAGCTTTCAGTAAGCAATTTGTGGTACGACGGCTCAGCGCAGCTCCATGCGGACGGTCGCCTGTCCATCCCCAGCTTCTACATGTGCCATACTTCCGGTGATGAGCGGCATCAGCGGTGCCACATGGCCGATATCCATATCCATGATGATCGGCTGATCCAGCGGCCCCAGAATATCCAGTACCGCGTCAAAATGGTCCAGGCCGAACATCTCTTCACCGTTCAGCGGACGACCGATCATAAATCCTGCAGCGCAGTCAAACCATCCGGCTTCCCGCAGCTGCCAGAGTGCACGACGGATGCCAAACACGTTCAGGTCACAGGCTTCCAGGAACCAGATCACGCCGTCTTTCCGGTAGCGCTCATTGAAATCCTTCACGAAATCGAATCGGGTCCCGCACAGATTTGACAGACAGTCCAGGCACCCGCCCAGCAGCCGTCCAGAAAAGGAAGCATTTTCACCGGGGAAGGTGCGGACCTCCACAGGTTCTGTGACATTCCAGGGCGCCAGGGGATTCTCTTCATCCTTCAGAGACTCGGTTTCGTAAAGATCATAGCTGTGCAACTCAAAGCTCGGGACTTCACTTTCGCGAGATTTTGCGGAATATCCGGTCAGAACACCCATCGCATCATCCAGCGCGGAATGCCACGGCTCCATCCCGAAGGCGGGACCGTTCGGGCCGTAAATACTTGCCGTGTCGCATCGCGTGGCGAGCAGGAAACCGATATTTGTATTATCCGAATATCCCATGAACCACTTGGGTCTGGCTCGATCTATGCGCTTCCAGTCAATAAACGGAAGAATCTCGCACATCTCCTCCCCGCCGCCGCAGGACAGAAGGATATCGTTCTTTTTACTGGTATAAAAACGCATGAATTCATCCGCGCAGGCCTTCGGTGTATTGCTGATTCCTATGCCCTTGTCTTTAAAACAATTAGGCCCCAGACGGTGTTCATACCCTATCTCCTGGAAGGAATCCAGAGCACTCAAAAAAGCCGAATGATAAGGCTCACGTTTACAGCCAAAGGCAGGCGCTATGAAGCCTATGGTGCCGTTTTCCGGCAGAAAAGAAGGATATCTCATGTGCGGACTCCTTTTTTACAGTACCTTCGACAGGAAATCCTGTGTTCTGGGATTGCGCGGGTTGCCGAAAAGCTCCCTCGGGGTACCCTGTTCGGTGATCTTTCCTTCATCCATAAACAGAATACGGCTCCCCACCTCTCTGGCAAAGCCCATTTCATGCGTGACAAGCACCATAGTCATGCCGTCATCCGCCAGACGCCTCATAACATCCAGCACCTCACCGACCATTTCCGGGTCCAGCGCGGAAGTAGGCTCATCAAAAAGCATGACCTCAGGATGCATGGCCAACGACCGCACAATGGCAATTCGCTGCTTCTGTCCGCCGGAAAGCTGGGAAGGATACGCCTGGGCTTTATCCTGTAAATTCACGCGGCCCAGCAGCTCCATCGCCTCTTCTTCCGCCTCTTTTTTGGTGCGAAGCTTCAGCTGGATGGGGGCCAGGGTCATGTTATCCAAAATATTCAGGTTGTTGAACAGATTAAAGTGCTGGAACACCATGCCCATTCTTTGCCGCATCTTATTGATGTCTGTGGCAGGATCTGTCATGGATACGCCTTTAAAGGTAATCTCTCCGCTGGTGGGTGTTTCCAGCATGTTCAGGCAGCGCAGGAAAGTAGATTTTCCGGAGCCGGAGGGACCGATGACAACGACCTTTTCTCCAGGATAAATATGTTCCGTGATGCCGCGAAGTACTTCGTTATTATCAAAGCTTTTATGCAGGTCTTTAACGTCTATCACTGGCAGCCAGCCTCCTTTCCACAATACCGATCAACGCAGCGATCAACATCACAAGCAGCAGGTATACAATAGCGATGCCCACGAAGGGAAAGAGCGCCTGATACGTCTTTCCCTGGATCAGCTGCGCGGCCTTGGTCAGATCTCTTACGCCGATGACGGTGACCAGAGATGTATCCTTCAGCAGGGCGATCAGCTCATTGCCAAGGGCCGGGAGAATATTCTTGATGGCCTGGGGGATCACTACGAAACGCATGGCCGGCGTATAGGAAAGGCCCAGCGAGCGGGCCGCTTCCATCTGCCCTTTATCCACGGACATGATGCCGCCGCGAATGATTTCCGCCACATAGGCGCCGGAGTTGATTCCAAAGGTCAGCATGGCCACGCCCACCGCATTACGGGTGTTGGAAAAAATGACAAAATACATGATCAGCAACTGAACCATAAGCGGTGTTCCGCGGATCACGGTGGTGTAAATCTTTGCAATCTGATTCACCAGGCCGAGAACGGGGTTATGGACGCCCTGCCGCTGCTGGTCGTGCAGCGTACGGACTACCGCCACCAGAACGCCCAGCACAATGCCCAAAAGCAGGGCGACGGCAGCCACTTCCAGCGTGACGCCAATACCCTTTACATACATTAGCCAGCGGTCACCTTCTATGAAACTCTGGTGAAATCCCGCTTTCAGCTTATCCATAAGCAATCCTTTCCGAAAAAACTTTCTCATATAGAAATCAGGGGACTGAAGACTCGTCCCCTGATTCTAACACAATCCATTGACAATGAAAAGAGCTTTTTATTCTGCCTTGATGTACTTAGCCAGAATCTCGTCGACCGTACCGTCTGCCTGAAGCTCCTTCAGCGCCGCATTGATAGCATCACGCAGTGCCGGGTTTTCTTTGTTGGTACCGATGGCATAATCTTCGACGGTGAATTCGGTATCCAGAATCTTCAGTCCCTCGTTCTCAGCCACAAAAGCTTTCGCGGGCTCTTTGTCGATAACAACACAGTCGATCTTATCGGTCAGCAGGGCCTGTACAGCATTCGCGCCATTCGGGAAAGCGGTGACGTTCTCTTCGCCATAGCCGCCGTCCTCGGGGGGAGCAGAACAATAAAGATAACCGGTAGTGCTTTCCTGGCATCCGATCTGGGCGCCTTCCAGGTCTTCAATAGAGGCAATCTCAGAGCCTTCTTTCACAATAACGACCTGAATGCCGGTCGCATACGTATCAGAGAAATCAATGTTCTGTTTTCTCTCGTCAGTAACGGTCAAGCCGGCCATGGCAATATCATCTTTCCCAGTCTGCACGGAGGTGATGACAGCGCCAAAGTCCATATCATCAACAACCAGCTCCAGACCAAGCTTCTCGGCAATCGCCGTGGCGATCTCTACATCAATGCCGGTAAAGCTTCCGTCATCCGCGACCATCTCATAAGGAGGGAAGGAGGCGTTGGTGGCCATATAAAGCTTACCCTCTTCCACCGTGGTAAATTCGCCGGCTGCTTCCGGAGCCGCGTCTTCCGCCGCTGCCTCGGTTTCTGCTGCCGCCTCGGTTTCTGCGGCCTGTGTCTCCGCAGCTGCTGTTGTTTCCGGTGCCTGGCTGCCGCCGCTGCAGGCGGCCATGCTGAGCGCCATCAGTGCCGCAAGCATCAATGCTGTAACTTTTTTCATGATCAATACTCCCTTTCCTGCAGCACCTAATTCTGCTCGGCAGATACATTCACTGCCACAACTATCTCTTATGCTGCATATCGCGCATATTTTACAACGAATAATGGGTGTTGTCAAGGGATTTATTGAATATTTGCGTGAATATATGTTATGCGATGTGTATATTTATACATTATTCATGTGCCATGCCCCGGCAGTTCGCTTCCAAAGAGCATACTGTGTAGCAGAAGTATTTATGAGCCATGCCGGCAGTTCGCGTCCATGGGACGCTCACTGTCGCGGCTTTCGCCGTATGCGAAAAGTCTGGCAATCGGGCATCTGTGAGCAAGCTCCCTATGACCGATTGCCAGACTTTTCGCGCATGGCTCATTGCTTCGCGCAAAAAGAAAAAGAAGTGGAACGAACTTCCACTTCTCTGAGAGCGCGAGACGGGATTCGAACCCGCGACCCTCGCCTTGGCAAGGCGATACTCCACCACTGAGCCACTCGCGCATTTCTTAAGCACAAGTCAGAGTATACTCCCTTCCAAATCTTTTGTCAACTATTTTTTCTTACATTTTCCTCCGTTGACAGTAAAAACGATCCAATGATATAATAAATCCGCCGTTTCCGGGGATAAAACGGCGGAATCCGCACGAATAGGTGCACTAATTGGAGGATACAGATGCTTCATATTATGTATAATCATCGATCTGGAAACGGAAAAGCCCGCCTTCAGGAGCTTTCCCGTGCATTAGACCGCGAATCCGCAGCGTATCAGGTCCACCGGTCTCCTGATGCGGACGCGCTCCCGGCCCTGCTTGACTCCATGAATCTTTCCCCAGAGGATATTCTTTTGATCCTTGGCGGCGATGGAAGCATGAATCAGGTGATTCAGCATCTTTCCGGCGACCGGATGCCAACGCTTATGCTTCTGCCTGCCGGTTCGGGGAATGACTTTGCACGCGGCGTTGCCATGCGCAGGGACACTGAGGCTGCGATACGTATTATAAAGAGTACGAAAGCCCGCCGGGACATGCTCGACTGCGGTGAGGTCTCTTTCCCGGAGGAATCCGGAATTCCTGCCAGACGTTTTATGGTAAGCTGCGGCGCGGGATATGACGCGAACGTCTGCCAGGTCCTGGATCACAGCCGCCTGAAGCACGCCATGAATCGCATTCACATGGGAAAGCTTGCCTATCTGATTCATGGCATTCAGGGAATATTCCAATACAAAAAGACATGCGCGACCATTTCTCTGGATGGTGGTCCCGCAAGGAAATATCCGAATCTCGCCTTCCTCTCCTGTCACAATCTTCCTTTCGAGGGAGGCGGCTTTGCCTTCGCTCCAGACGCTTCCGGGCAGAACGGAAAGCTGAATATTTGTGTGTTTACCGCAGCGAACCGGGCCTTATTCACCCTGGAACTTGTGGCCTCCCTTTTCGGATGGCACGGAAAACTTCCCGGCGTTACGATTCTTCCTTTTACCGAAGCTGTCATCCATGTAGATGAACCACTGACCTTTCATACCGACGGTGAGGTTAAAAAAGAAATTGCGGACTTCACTGTCCGCGTGAAGCCCGCATGTATTCCGTTTTTATACAGTAAATAACCCCTTTATCTTCCGGCAAACTTTTCCTGCAGCAGATAAATACATCCCAACAGAAGCAGGCAGCTTACGCCGGTGAAAGCGATGAGTGCTCCCTCTTTTGCCAGTAACTGATCCAGCATTCCGCTCTCGGATGCAATCACGGAGAAAAGGTTGGCTGCCATATGCGCCAGAATGGGCGCTATCAGGTTCTTATATTTTTCATACAGCCAGGCAAACAGCAGACCGATCACAGACGCATAAATGATCTGCAGGGTATTCCCATGATAAAAGCCAAAGATCAACGCAGAAACGACGATTGCCTGCGGTGCAGCCACCCATTCCTTCAGGCGGCGGAAAATCAGCCCCCGGAAGATCAATTCCTCCACAAGCGGAGCTAAAAGACCCGTTCCAAGGATTTCCCAGAAAATACGCCCCTGATACAGCGCCTGGCCGATCTCGTCCAGATTCTCTTCATAGACGCGCATCAGTCCGCTCATGTTCAGCAGCCCATTCAGCGCCATGCAGGCAGAAACACCCAACAGAATAGATGTAACAATGACAGGTGCCTTCAGAGGCGCCTCTTTTTTTCCTGTCAAACCGGCCGACTTCTGATCCATCCTGAAATACAGCATCGCAAGCGGCAGCACAATTACGCTGACTGCGATCTGCATCTCCGACTGATGTCTTGCAATCCAAAGGGCGGTCTGCTCCAGCAGCACATAATAATCTAACTCGGCACCGGACTGCTTCATTGATACCACGCTGAAGGTAACGCCAAAGATCCCTCCAATGATGAAGATCAGATAATAAACGCCGAAATAGGTCAGAATAGGATAAATGATCCTCCAAAGTCTTGAGGATGAATTGTCCTGTCTCATTAAGCAGTTCCTCTTTTCTTACAATTGATATTCCATCAGCACTTCGCCGGAATCAATATCCTTCCAGGTAAAATGCCCTGCTTCCAGCGTCATATAGCCGTGCCGTGACCCGTTCTTGGGGATCGACAGAGAACCCGGATTCATGTAAATGTATTCCGGGTGTTCGCGACAGACCTGCACATGGGTATGACCGTGAAGAAGTATATCTCCCGGCTGAAGAAGCGGCGGATTCTCTTCGTTATAAAGATGACCGTGTGTTATGAACACCAGCGCCTCGCCACCCGCCTGTTTTGGCTGCGCCAGCAGCGCATAATCAGCCATGACCGGAAAATCCAGGACCATCTGATCCACCTCTGCCTCACAGTTGCCCCGCACTGCCAGGATCTTCTCTTTGTGCGCATTCATCAATGCAGCCACCTTTTTAGGATCGTATTCTCTGGGCAGGTCATTGCGCGGTCCGTGATACAGCATGTCTCCCAGAAAGATCAGCCGATCAGCATTTTCCTTCTGAAAAGCATCCCACAATTTCTCCGCGTACCAGCCGGAACCGTGCAGATCCGACGCGATCATATATTTCATAAGCATCCTCCGGTCAAACCAACATGCATTCTTTCATACATGTAAACTTTATCTTACCCCAAACAGGAGCGATTGTCCAGTAAAAAACAGCAGGACTGTCCTGTACTACGATAAGGACTGTCCTGCATCTTGGTACATTATTATGTTGGCCGCTGAGATCCTTGAGCTTATACGACGGCAGGCTCAAGCAGCAGTTCGCCGGTCTCGAAACGCTTTTTGCTGAAGCGATGGATGTCCAGCGTATCTTCCTGTCCGGTCAGGTAGTTGGCTACCATGATCGCCACACGAGGGCTCACCATGAAACCATGCCCGGAGAAACCGCAGACAGAATAGAAGTTCTTGCACTCGGCTGCTTCGTCGATCACGGGGTTCGCATCGGGGCTCATATCGTACTGTCCCGCCCACTGACGGACCACACGCAGATTGCGCAGAATCGGCAAAGCTTCGCACATGACGGCACAGTTATGCTCCAGGAACTGCCAGCTGGACTTAAAGTTATGGCTGGGCGTTTCCTTGGGACCGATGCCCATCACAAAGCTGCCGTGGGGCGTCTGCTGTACATAATAGGAACGAGAGAACGCCATGACCATGCAGTCGATCAGGGGCGCGACGGGCTCCGTTACCAGCGCCTGGTGTCTCTCTGAGATAACAGGAATATCCTCTCCTACCATTTTGGCCAGCTCCGGCGCGCGGGTATTGGCACAGTTGATGACCGTCTTCGCCTCAATATAACCCTTGGTCGTTTCCACACCGGCAATGGCTCCGTTCTTCATGCGGAAGCCCGTAGCCTCGCAGAATGTCTCAATATCCACGCCCATCTTCCGTGCGCCATAGGCATAGGCCTGGGTGCAATGGAACGGATTGGCATGTCCGTCCTTCTGGTTGAAGGTACCGCCTTTCACACCGTCCAGATTCAAATAAGGAACCTTCTTCTTCATCTCTTCCGGCGTCAGCGCATAGGAATCGATGCCCAATCTGTGCTGCACTTCCAGATTCTTCTGGAACTGATCCCATTCCTTATCCGTATAAGCAACCAGAAGGTAACCGCCCTGATGCAGCTCTACGCTGTGGGGATAACCAGTATACTCTTCCAGGTTTTCCAGAATATTGGTGCTTTCCAGTGCGATGCTGGCATTCAGCTCAGAACCCCACTGCTGGCGGATGCCGGCGCCGCAGCGTCCGGTAGCACCGGCCGTCAGGAAGCGTTTTTCAATAAGCAGAATGTCCTTTACGCCGCGTTTCGCCAGTTCGAAAGCCGTTGCACATCCGACAATACCGCCGCCGATGACGACTACATCATACCCTTTTTTCATTCCGCAGCGCCTCCTTCCTCCGGCTTCGGGGCAACGGCCTGTCCGGAAACAGCCTCTTCCCCTTCATGGTTTTCCAGCCAGGCATCCGCCAGAGCGCCCATGGAAATAGGCTTTGTCGGCGGCCGGAAGGTGCTCATAAGGACCTCCTCCATGGGCACATGATATGCCCTGGAAAGTTCCTGCGCGATCAGCAGACGGCAGGTGCGGCCCTGACAGGGGCCCATGCCGGCACGCGTCACACGTTTGATTTCATCAATTGTCTGATATCCGTCCTCAATGCACTGAAGGATCATCTCACGGGTGATATCCTCACAGCGGCAAATGATCACTTTATCTGCCATCCCGATATCCTCCCACCTTAATATTTCTGACTTCCATCGCCTTATCCTTCGGCACTTCCAGCGTCAGCATCCAGGTCATGTTCTTCTTGCCGCCGGAAACAGCGCGCACCACGGGATACCAACCCTGCTCCGCGCCTTCGCGGTTCAGGCCGCATACCAGCTGTCCCTTTTCGGGAACCGGCAGGAATTCAAAGGGAAGCGTTACCAGGGCTGTATCCTCGCTGTGGGTCATATCCACCACAAAGATGGCCAGTCCGGGACAGCGGGCAACACATACACGGCAGCCGATGCAGGCATCAGGATCTACCTTAGGCGTGGCATTGATATCCGGCTCCATGGAGATCGCGTGCTGCGGGCAGGCAGCCACGCAGGGATTACAGGCTATATTCTGAAAGCATTCAGTAATGGCGATTGGGCCCTTGGCCAGCCGCTCTTCCGAAGGCATGACCGTTGCCAGATCCTCCGGCGTAGGAATTCCGTCTCGAATTAACATCCTGCCTCACCTCTCTTTTCTGCTACTTTTACCAGACCGGCGCGGATCTTACCGCCCATAGGGCCGGAACGAAGTTCTACCAGTTCCGCTCTGGCTGCTTCTACCTCTTTCTGTGCCCGTTCCACATCATATCCCAGGCTCACGGCCACAGCATAACCGGCCAGACGGCCTTCCACCATGGCAGAGGAAGCTTCTTCAATACCGGAAACATCGCCTGCAGCATACAGGCCCTCCACGCTGGTCATCAGGTTCTCATCCGTGATCGGCACATGTCCGGAAAGTTCACGGATAAATTCCATATGACAGCCGGCCTGCCAGCAGAGCTCCGAAAGCGGCGTAAGACCGACCGCCAGGCAGAGCGTATCGCAGGGGCAGTCCACTTCCGTGCCCGGAATCTGCTGCCACTTTTCATCCAACTGACAAAGGATCACGCCTTCCAGCTTTCCATTTCCATAAGCTTCTTTAACGGTCCATCCGGTGCGGATGGGCACGCCCGCGCGACGAAGCTTCGCCGCATGCACCAGGAAACCACCGATATTCGGAGCTGCCTCTACAACACAGGCTACGTCCACGCCTGCCTGCAGCATCTGGTAGGAAACGATCAGCCCGATATTACCGGCTCCCACCATTACTACACGGTCCGCCGGCTTTACGCCGCCCACATTCATCAGGGTCTGTACGGCACCGGCGCCGTAAATACCCGGGAGATCATTATTCGGGAAGGTCAGGAACTTCTCTGCCGCTCCGGTGCAGACGATTGTCTTCTTCGGGCGGAATTTCAGATGCTGATTATCCTTCAGAACGGTCACGACACCATCTTCGTACATGCCCAGTACCGTTGCATCCGTCATTACTTCAATCCTGGGATCCTCTGTCACTTCCTTTACCAGCATCTGACCGATAAAGATACCGCGGTCTCCGGCATACTGACGTTCAGATCCGAAGAATTTATGGGTCTGCTTTACCAGCTGTCCGCCCGGAACATCATCCCGTTCCAGGAGAAGTACATGTGCGCCAGCTTCCGACGCCGCTCTGGCCGCACACAGCCCGGCAGGGCCGCCGCCAATGACCATAACCTCTACATTACGGATCATGCCTGTACAACCCCCTTTCCTTCCTGTTCCTCAACGACCATGCCGTCCTTCAGCTTTGTAACGCAGACGCGCACATTGGGCTCTCCGTCTACAGTCATAAAGCAGGACGAACAGTTGCCGATAGCGCAGAACAGGCCTCTGGGACGGTTCAGATTCTGACTGTGCCCCAGTTCGCGGATTCCCGCCGCATGCAGGGCAGCGGCGATCGTTTCCGATGTATACCCCTCTACCTTCTGACCGTTAAAGGTGAATGTCACCTTTTCCCCGCGATCAAACTGCAGAATCGGATGCTGCTCGATTCTCATCTGACTTCTCTCCTTTTCCACCCATCACAGGAAGCAATGCCTCACTGGTCTGGATTTTTCTTATTGATTTGCGGTATTGTCCGGGCGTAATGCCCTCGACTTCCCGAAAAGCTCTGGTAAATGATGAACTGTTATAATATCCCACCTGCATAGCCACATCAATAATTCGGTAGCGGGTGGTCGCCAGGATCTCTTTGGCTTTCTTAATGCGGATCATACGCAGATAATCGCTGGGAAGACATCCCACGTTCTTTTTGAACCACTCGGTATAGTAGGAAACGTTGTAATTTTCCAGTGCCGCCAGCTCACGAATGGTAATCTCCTGTGCATAGTGTTCTTCCATGTAGCGCAGGGAAGATAATCTTCCCTGTTCCACCAGCTTGTCATAAAGATAATAGAACAAGTATCTCAGGGAATCCGGATTCTGAATGTTTTCCTCGGTTTCCTGCCGGATCAGAGCGATCAGCGGCGCCAGCCGGGTATCGATATCACGCAGACTGTTTTCAGTCAGGAAGACAAGGTCGCTGGCCTTGATCATTTCTGCGGGAATGTTCAGCGTAAGCGCGCGGCCCGAGCAGCCGTATGTATGCGTAACGCCCGGCGGGACGAACCCCAACTGCCCAGCCGCAATATTATGCTCCTGATTATCGAACTTAATATAAAACGGATCCTGGAGCGGAATAATAATATGCGCGTGAGGATGTGCATGGGTGCGAATCTCTCCGGGTACATGATAGTGAAAACTGGAGATTACAGACATTGTTCTCCTCTCCGGGAATCATTCCTGACCCCCTGTTTAGGTTAAGTGTCAACTAGATTCTAGCACAATTATAAAAGAAGAATGTGCGGAATTCCATATAGTATTGTACGGAATTACGATACATTTAATATTTCTATTGTCAATATAATAACAATATATTTATGGGGTTTTTCTATATTATAGACAACATACATAAAAGACTTCCGTAAGTATGCAGCGTATATAAGATGCAACTGATTGAAGGATTTCAAAAAGTGGATCTCTGGTAATCGCCTGACTACGTGACCCTTTTCACCCGAAAAAACGGCCGCCACCGAATTGGCAGCAGCCGTTCTTTCCTTAAATACAAATCTCTTGATTTCTAAATTCCGAGCTCCAATGTCAGCTGCGGCTGCATGGGCTCGTAGTTCTCCATCGTAAAATCTTCAATGGTCATCTGGTAAAAATCCTTAGCTTCTTCCCGGAGCACCAGCCTGGGCTGCAGATCGCTCCCCTTCTCTTCCGCCTCTTTGGCACGGCGGAGAAGCTCCTGTGCCTGCTCCTGGTGTCTGTCGTAGATCTGCTCATTGGCGACCACATGCGTAAACACGCCCGGGAGATAGCCTGTATGTCTGGCGATCATCATCTGCAGCGCTGCATACTGGATTTCGTTCACTCCGCCCGCACCGGAAGCTGTCAGCATATCGCCGGAACGCTGCGTCATCATCATATCCAAATACTTCCCGCGTACGTTCCAGATCGTGAGGAATGCGCAGGGCGCCAGTCCCGCGGTCTCGTGCAGATCGGCTTCCTGCCACAGGGAGACCACCTTGCGCCTACCGTACGGATCCTTTTCGATATCTTCGATCAGATGGTGGATCAGATCATACCGGGCTACCGTAGCCCCATACCGCTGGCCGATGGTGCCATCCCCGATATCCCAGGGATCCCACCAGGTCACGCCCATTTCCCGCATGGTCTGCAGATCATTGGTAGGGCGCTGGTAAATGGAAAAGATCTCACGGATTCCGGTCTTCCAGGCCATTCTGCGAAGGGTAAGCACCGGGAATTCCCCCGCCGACAGATCGTAGCGTCGCACGGCATGATTGACAGAAATCGTATGTGCCGGCGTCCCATCCGCATAGTGAGGGCGAGGATTTTCATCCCAATAGCCGTTTTCCAGAATATTCCGGATATCTTCCGTCATATAGCGGTCTGCTTTTGTCATGATACTCCTTTCAGAAATCAGCCCTTATATCAGCCCTTGTTCTGCATTTCCACCAATCTCTCAGCGCAGTAGATTTCACGAAGCTTCGGCTTGTCTATCTTTCCGGTGGCATTGCGGATTACCGGTGCAAAAATATATTTGCGAGGCCGCTTATAGCGGGGAAGATCCACACAGAACTGCTGAAGTTCCTCCTCCGTAAGGCCGGAGCCTTCTTTTTCCTGTACGATAGCGGCCGCGATTTCGCCAAGGCGTTTGTCCGGGAGACCGATTACGGCCACATCGTGCACCTTGGGATGAGCGCTCAGGAAGCTTTCGATCTGTACCGGGTACAGATTCTCACCACCGGAGATGATAACATCCTTTTTGCGGTCGACCAGGAAGATAAATCCATCCTCATCCTGGCGCGCCATGTCACCGGTATGCAGCCAATCGCCTTCCAGCACTTCTGCGGTTGCCTCCGGGTTCTTGTAGTATTCCAGCATCACGCCGGGGCCTTTTACACAGAGTTCGCCGACTTCTCCCTGCTTTACCACGTTCCCCTCTTCATCCACGATCTTTGTTTTCCATCCATAGCCGGGGATACCGATGGCACCGACCTTATGAACATTCTCCAGGCCCAGATGCACACATCCGGGGCCGGTAGATTCGGAAAGACCGTAGTTGGTATCGTATTTATGATGCGGGAACCATTTCAGCCAGCGGTGGATCAGGCTCGGCGGAATGGGCTGGGCCCCGATATGCATCAGGCGCCACTGGCTCAGGCGATAATCCTCCAGCTTCAGCTTTCCGGATTCCAAGGCGGCAAGGATATCCTGTGCCCACGGGACCAGAAGCCAGACGATGGTGCAGCCTTCGTTCGAAACGGCCCGGAAGATGGATTCCGGTGAATTTCCTTTCAGAATGACGGCGCGGCTTCCGGTAAACAGAGATCCGAACCAGTGCATCTTTGCGCCGGTGTGATACAGGGGCGGAATGCACAGGAAGCAGTCCTGTTTTGTTGTCTCGTGGTGGATTGCCTCCATCTGCGCAGACTGGCTCAGCGCCAGATGTTTATGCAGAATGGCCTTCGGGAATCCGGTCGTACCGGATGAAAAATAGATCGCGGCCAGGTCCGTATCTTCGACAAGGATCTTCGGTGCCGAGGAGGAGCAGTTTCCTGCCATGCGGAAATAATCTTCGGCATACGCCGGGCACTGATCTCCTACAAAGTACAGATGCATCTCCTTCTTGATCTTTCCGGCGATATTCTCGATACGGCCAATAAACTCCGGTCCGTAGAACAGTACGTCAGAATCAGAGGCCTTCAGACAGTAATCGATCTCCTCCGAAGTAAAACGGAAATTCAGCGGCACGGCAATTGCGCCGGCTTTCAGAATACCAAAATAAATAGGAAGCCATTCCAGACAGTTCATCAGAAGGATTGCACATTTCTGTCCCCGCTGAATACCCACGGAGATCAGCATATTGGCGACACGGTTTGCCTTCTCATCAAAAACAGACCATGTGATCTCCCGGCGGTAAAACGCGCTGGAAGTAGGCTGGATCAGTTCATACTCCTTCCAGGTGACTCTCTGTTCCTCCCGGATTTCCGGGTTGATCTCTACAAGGGCCACCTCTTCCCCATACAATTTACTGTTTCTCTCCAGCAGATCGGTAATAGGCATCACAAAGTTCTCTCTTTCTTCCAAATAATCGATACGGACTTTTGTCTAAACATTGCAGACTCGTCTCTAATCGTTACGGACTCGCGTCCCGCACTCTGTTGTAACATAGATCGTATAAAAACTCAAGACTTTTTTGCGTTAATCCGCTAAATTGTCATATGTTGTATCCTTTTTATACTTTTTTAATCTTTACAATTCAAAATATCCAATTATAATAAAAATAATAATCGCTGAGCACAAAATCGCCCCGATTAAATTTCATCATGAACAGGAGGAATTTGGAAGGCATGACACAGACAACTCCCAGCCGAGAACTTATGCTGGGGAACAAAGCTGTTGCCCGAGGCTTGTTTGAGGCCGGGGTATGCTTTATTTCCAGCTACCCGGGAACACCCAGTACCGAGATTACGGAGGAAGCCGCCAAATTTGACGATATTTACTGCGAATGGGCTCCCAATGAAAAAGTTGCCATGGAGGCTGCCTTTGGCGCCTGCCTGGCCGGAAAGCGTTCTTTCTGCGCACAGAAGCATGTGGGCTTAAATGTTTCCGCCGACCCGCTCTATACCATGTCCTACACGGGCGTGAACGCGGGTATGGTCATCGCGGTCGCGGATGATGCCGGAATGCATTCCTCTCAGAATGAGCAGGATTCCCGCCATCACGCCATCGCTGCCAAGGTTCCTATGCTGGAGCCTTCGGATTCCGCAGAAGCCCTGGCGTTCACCAAGCTTGCTTACGAGCTTTCTGAACAGTTCGACACTCCTGTACTTCTGAAAATGTGTACACGTGTCGCTCATTCTCAGTCTGTCGTGGAAACCGGCGAGCGGGTCGTTCCCGTGAAGCCCTACGAGAAGAATATCGCAAAATATGTCATGATGCCCGGCAATGCCAAACGGCGCCACCCCCTGGTGGAACAGCGGACAAAGGATCTGATCGCCTATGCGGAAGAATCCCCGCTGAACCGCGTGGAAATGGGCGGAACGGAGCTTGGCATTATCACCGCTTCTACCTCCTATCAGTATGTTAAGGAAGTATTCGGTGATTCTGTCAGCGTACTCAAGCTTGGCATGACCAATCCTCTGCCTGAAAAGCTGATCCGGGATTTCGCCGCCAAGGTGGATCGTCTGGTCGTCGTGGAAGAGCTGGATCCCATCATTGAGAATCATGTAAAGACACTGGGAATTCCGGTATCCGGCAAGGATGTTCTCCCGATGATCGATGAATTTTCTCAGAACCTGATCGCAAAGGCCCTGGGAAAAGAGACCGCTTCGGGACGCAGTTTCTCCGAACCGATTCCCGGACGTCCTCCGGTCATGTGCGCCGGATGTCCTCACCGTGGACTCTTCTTTACATTAAAGAAGAACAAATGCACGGTACTGGGCGATATCGGCTGCTACACACTGGGTGCTGTCCAGCCTCTGGGTGCTATGGAGATGACGCTCTGCATGGGCGCTTCCATCGGCGCTGTACATGGCTTTAACAAAGCCATGGGGCAGGAGGCCGAAAAACATACCGTTGCCGTGTTGGGTGATTCCACCTTTATGCACTCCGGTATGACCGGGCTTGCCAATGTTGCTTATAACCAGTCAAACTCCACAGTCATCATTCTGGATAACTCCATCACCGGCATGACCGGTCACCAACAGAATCCCACCACGGGATATAACATCAAGGGTGACCCCGCCGGTAAGATCGACCTGGAAGCACTGTGCCGGGCCATGGGCTTTGAGCGCGTGCGCGTGGTGGATCCGTATGATCTGGCCCAGTGTGATGCTGTCATCAAAGAGGAGCTTGCCGCGGAATGTCCTTCGGTCATCATCTCCCGCCGGCCCTGCGCTCTTCTGAAATATGTAAAACATAATCCTCCGCTTGCGGTGGACCAGGATAAATGCATCGGATGCAAGTCCTGCATGCGTATCGGCTGCCCGGCTATTTCCATCAAGAACGGAAAAGCCGTTATCGACAATACGCTCTGTGTGGGCTGCAATGTTTGCAGCCAGCTGTGCCGGTTCGGCGCGCTGGGTGCGGGAAAGGAGGCGTAAGGCATGAAGACCAAAAATGTTATGATCGTCGGTGTCGGCGGACAGGGGTCTCTCCTGGCCAGCAAGCTGTTGGGCCACCTTCTTCTCTCCCAGGGCTATGATGTCAAAGTTTCTGAGGTCCACGGCATGTCCCAGCGCGGCGGCAGTGTGGTGACCTACGTACGCTATGGCGACAAGGTATTCTCTCCCGTCATTGATGAGGGAGAAGCGGACTATATCGTCTCCTTTGAAGCGCTGGAGGCGGCCCGCTGGCTGCCCAACCTGAAGAAGGACGGCATTATTGTAACCAATACACAGCAGATCGATCCCATGCCGGTGATCACCGGCGCGGCCTCCTACCCGGAGGATATTATCGAAAAGCTGAAGGAAACCGGAGCACGGGTGGATGCCCTCGACTGTCTGAAGCTGGCAGAAGAGGCAGGCTCCTCCAAAGCAGTCAACATTGTACTTCTGGGAAGACTCTCCCACTACTTTGAACTGCCGGAGGAAGCCTGGATGGAGTCTATGGCTGCCATTGTCCCGTCCCGTTTTCTGGAAATGAATAAAAAAGCATTCCAGTTAGGAAAGGACGCCTAAAACTTATGGAAAGATATTACCAGCCGGAGATCGAATGTGCTCCGTTAGAGAGAATTCAGGAAATTCAGAATGAAAAGCTTGTAAAACAGGTACAGCATGTATGGGATAACGTACCGTATTATCGTCATTTAATGGAGGAAAAGGGCCTGACACCGGCAGACATCAAGTCGATCGACGATTTGAAGAAGCTGCCCTTCCTCACCAAGGCAGATCTGCGGGAAGCGTATCCCTACGGCCTGATGGGCAAGCCCCTGAAGGATTGTGTCCGCATTCAGTCTACCTCCGGCACCACCGGCAAGCGTGTTGTCGCCTTCTATACCCAGCATGATATCGATCTCTGGGAAGAGTGTTGTGCCAGAGCCATCATGGCAGCCGGCGGCACCAGCGAAGATGTATGCCAGGTTTCCTATGGCTACGGTCTGTTCACCGGCGGCCCCGGCCTGAACGGCGGTTCCCACAAGGTCGGATGCCTGACCATTCCGACCAGTTCCGGCAACACAGACCGCCAGATCATGTTCATCATGGATCTGCAGGCAACCATTCTTTGCTGCACGCCCAGCTATGCCGCTTATCTTGGTGAGCGCATGAAGGAAATGGGCTACGGCCCGGATGATATTCCGCTGAAGGCCGGTATCTTCGGCGCAGAGGCCTGGAGTGAGGAAATGCGCCGCGACATCGAGGCAACGCTCGGCATCAAGGCCTATGATATTTACGGCCTGACGGAGCTCTCCGGCCCCGGCGTTTCCTTTGAGTGCTCTGCACAGTCGGGCATGCATATCAACGAGGACCATTTCATCGCAGAGATCATCGATCCGGATACGGGCGAAGTCCTTCCGGAGGGCGCCCAGGGCGAACTGGTCTTCACCTCCATCGATAAAGAAGCCTTCCCGCTGATTCGGTACCGCACGCGCGACATCTGCACGCTGACCCGTGAAAAATGCTCCTGCGGACGCACCCATGTCCGTATGACCAAGCCTAAGGGCCGCACCGATGACATGCTGATCATCCGCGGTGTCAATGTATTCCCGAGCCAGATCGAATCTGTTCTGATCAAGCAGGGCTATGCCGCCAACTATCAGATCGTTGTGGACCGCGTAAACAATACCGATACGCTGGATGTCCAGGTCGAGATGACACCCGAGATGTTCACCGATAACATGGGTGAGATCTCCGCACGCCAGAAGGAACTGGTCGAAGGCCTGAAGAGCATGCTGGGCATTAAAGCCAAGGTCTCCCTGGTAGCACCCAAGAGCATTGCCCGCAGCGAAGGCAAAGCCGTCCGTGTGATCGACAAGAGAAAAATCTGATTCATATTCTTTGCAGGAGGTGTTTTATGAGCATTAAACAGATTTCTGTATTTCTGGAGAATAAGCCCGGTCAGCTGAAAGCCATGACCGGCACTCTGGCCACAGCCAATATCGATATGCGTGCGCTCTCCCTTGCGGAGACCAATGAGTTTGGTATCGCCCGTATTATCGTAGATGATGTTTACGAAGCCTACCAGGTTTTGAAAGATGCTGATTTTATAGCTCGTCTGACCTCTGTGTTCGCGGTGGCCGTACCGGACGAGCCCGGCGGACTGGATAAGCTGCTGCAGATCTTCGCGGACGCGAATGTCAACATTGAATATATGTACGCATTCCTTGGAACGGACAAGAAGCACGCCTATATGATCTTCCGAGTGAAGGATTCCAAGCAGGCGGAAGGCAAGCTGGCCGGCAAAGGCCTGAAGATTCTTTCTCAGGAAGACATCGCCGCCATGTAAATCACTTTGGTATGGGTGACAGGGGGACGTACCTGATGTCACATTGCACGCAATGTGACATCAGGTACGTCCCCCTGTCACCCCCTTGTCACCCTGGCTCGCCGACGATCTCATAGACCGACCGGGTGAGCAAATATTCGTATGCACGGTACAGCTCTTCCGCTGTTGCCTCATTTTTGTGATCGCTCATCCAGCTCTTGATCACGCTGGTCAGGCCGATCGCGTAGTACATAGAAACGTGCCTTTTTGTAAGACGAGGGATACCGCTTTGTTTCGCCAGATCCCGGTCGCCGATCCGCTTCTCCAGTATTTCCTGCAGATGCAGGTAGAGCATTTCCTCAAAGGCGTTCTGTCCCGTGACCCGAAAGGCGCGTTGATAAAAATTCTTATCCTTTTCAAACGTGATGAACATAAAGCGGATTGCTTCTTTTTCCCGTTTCTCCTGTACCAGCTGATCCATCTTTTCTATGATGTCCCGGCAGAGAATAAATTCCAGCACATCATACTTGTCCTGAAAATGATAATAAAAGGTGGGACGGATGACCCCCGCCTGGTCGGTAATATTTTTGATGGTGATCTTTTCAAACTCCTTTTTTAACAGGAGTTCATGAAAAACATCTGCCAGTAATTCCTTTGTCAGTCTGTTCTTCTCCATATGCTTCTTCTCCCGTTATGAATTCCGCAGCTTCTGCAATCGGATTCCCGCAAGGTATCCAGCTACAGCACGTGTACCAGAAAGACCTCTGCTCCGGAAAGAAGCAGGAGTATACCGCCCACGCAGTAAGCGCCTTTACGCTGTTCACACCCGATCCAGTATCCGCAGTAGATCCCTACGATTACTGAAAGTATAGTGATGATAAAGAAACATAGTGTAGAATAGACCGGCAGTGCTCCAAGGAGCCCCATGCCCATCCCGGCCAGATAGGCGTCCACGCTCATCGCAAGCGCCGCCAGGAACACATATTTCATGGCATAGCCGCTGATGCGTGTTTCCTGAAGCGGTTTGGCGCGATGTGCTTTAAAGAACATATACAGGCCCAGTCCCACCAGCAGAAAAATGGAGAGACCTCTGCCAAGCCGGGAAATGGATTCACTCTTTCCGTGCCACAGCGGAAGCACTGCCAAAAGCTGTCCCGCCAGAAGCGCGGCAGATTCCCATAGCGCCACCAGACAGCTGGTCTTTGCAAGCCAGACCCGATCTACCTTCTGAAGCATGGCTCCCCAGCAGACAGTTACCGCAAACACATCAATGGTGATCCCGATGGATATCAGTAAAATTTCCCAAATTTTCATAATTGCCTCTTTCCCCGGCCCGAACTATTTTACCGCCGCGGGAACAATAAATGTATATGTATTTCCTGTCATATAATACTTCATTTCCCGCGAGGTGACCACCAACAATTTCCCCAAACCGTCTAAAAACGATGTTATTCATTTTCAGATCATCTGAATGGTGAATGTAAGCCTGCGCGGCACGGAAGCATCCGGAAGATATTCCTCCTCGGCTTTTGAGCCCCAGGAATCAATGCCGCCCACACCGGCGTTGACCGCCAGAATGCGGACCCAGGTCGCTGAAGGTGCAGGCAGTTCTTCAGCATGAAGCGCATCCTCCAGCTGCTGCGCCGACCACGGCAGAACACTCGCCTCAAAAGGTTCGTTCTCCGCCGAAAACACCAATCCGTAACCCATAGAATCGCATACCGTAAGACTACGGACACCCGTGTGATTTCCGCACTCCTGCGGTTTCAGATACGGTGAAAAACTGTCGGCCGCCGTGGTCTCAAAGCTCCCCAGCCGCACGCCATGACATCGATCCACATAGTTTTCCTGCGGTCCCATGCCATAGCAGGTTACTCTATCATACGCACGGGGCAGCCGGAACACCATTCCCAGCGCCGGGAACTCTGGCATGTCCTTACACCCAGGCCAATCAAGGGTCACCAGGATCTCTCCATCACTTTCCACGCGATAGGAAATCATGACTTTACTGTCCTTGATTCCCGGTAGCACATAGGTGTATGTAATCCGAAGATAATCCCCGCCGTTCTCCCACCGGCAGTCTTTTTGCATCTTTCCGTAATCCGCCATTTTCCAGGCAGCCAAACGGTAAGACGCATGCGTTCCGCGCTCGTTGTCTGTCAGCGCCCGCCAGAACGTTACAACGGGGGTTGACAGAAGATATTCACGGCCGTCTTTTTGTAGAGATACAGCGCTCTCTTCCTGTATGGGAAAGCGTACCAGAAAATCCTTTCCGGCAGCACCAATCGTGTCATCCCCCTCAATGACACGGAAGCCTGATTCGGCTACGCTCTTCTTCTTTGCCCCATGAATACGCTGACGAATAAATTCCCCGAACGAGATTTCCTCCGATTCCTCTCCGGTCCGCCGTACACACACGCGGACAACCATCTCCGGGCCGGATTCTTGATCTGATTCGGTCTCGTTCTCTTGCCCGCCTCTCAGCCCGCTGCTCTGCTTGGTCCAGGAGGGCTGTTTCTCCAATATTTTTATATTCAGTGCCTCTTCCCAGGGAATAAATGCCTTCTCCTGTGGGGCGATCACGGGCAGCTGCAGTTCATAGGTTTCCTGCAGAATACCATCTGCATAAACCTCCGCCGCATATCGATATACAGAACTGTCCGTAAAGAAGTTTCGGTTAAAGATCTCGACCCCGTCCTCCCGCACATCCACGAAGAGAGGCGCATACAATGCCTTCATCTCACAGACCTTGGGAGAGATTCTCCTCCCGGCAAAAAGAATTCCGTCCCCGCTGAAGTTCCCCGCATGTGGTCTGTCCGCAAAATCCCCGCCGTATCCAAGCTTTTCGGTACCGTCCGCGCCGTTTGTCCAGAGCGCCTGGTCCATATAATCCCAGATAAATCCGCCGGCAAAGGAAGGATATTTTTCCAGATCGATATAGTATTTCATGCCGCCGAGAGAATTCCCCATGGCATGCATGTATTCACAGCTGATAAACGGCTTTTTCGGATCATGCTCCAGATATTCGCGCACGCCCGCCGGCGGCAGATACATGCGGCTTTCCACATCGCTGACGTCCTCAAATTCACGGCAGTGACAGATACCTTCATAGTGAACGGGACGTCCTGGATCTCTTCTGTGGAAAAAATCGGTCATATGCCGCAGATTCTCACCGCCGTAGGATTCGTTCCCACAGGACCACAGAAGAATACTCGGATGATTCTTGTCTCTCTCCAGCATAGAACAGGCCCGGTCTACGGCCGCCTTCTTCCATTCCGGCAAACTGCCGGGCACATTTACCGAGGGGCCGTTCGAATTGGCCTTCGACCAGGTCCCGTGCGTCTCCATGTTTGTCTCATCGATCAGGTAGATACCATATTCATCGCACAGTTCATACCATCGTCTTACATTCGGATAGTGACAGGTGCGTACCGCATTCACATGATTCTCCTTCAAAAAGCGAATGTCCCAGCACATTTCCTCTTCAGAGATCACGCGGCCGGTCCGGTCAGAAAATTCATGTCGGTTGACGCCGCGGAATATGATCCGTTTTCCGTTCAGCAGGAACACGCCGTCGCGAATGCATACCGAGCGGATCCCCAGCGGCTGGATTACTGATTCAAGAAGGGTCTCGTCTTCACCGATGACATGCAGATGCAGCTGATACAGATACGGATCCTCTCCGCTCCAGAGATGCGGATCCTTTACCTGCAAAGAAAAAGAAAAGGCTTCTTTGTCCACATTTCTGTCCCGGTTCCATTCGCTGGTCGTGATAATGGTCTGACGGCGATCCCGAAGATTTGCCCCCAGACGGATTGCCCGGTCAGATCCGGAAAGACGACCGCTCACCTCTACCCACGCACAGGAAAGATCATCTTCTTTAAAGATCGTCCGCACGAACAGATCCTCAATATGCACCTCCGGAAGTGCCAGGATCTCCACATCCCGGAAGATCCCGCCGAACCGGAAGAAATCTTGGTCCTCCAGCCAGCTTCCGGAACAGTACCGCACGACCTCTACGGCCAACCGATTCACTCCGGAATGAACAAGCTCGGTAATATCGAATTCCGCCGGGGTAAAGCTGTCCTCAGAATATCCCGCGAACTGCCCGTTGACCCAAAGGAACAACGCGGACTCAGCACCGTGAAAGACCATACGGATCCGCCTTCCTTCCCACGTGGAAGGCATCTGCCAATCCGTAAGATATCGCCCGGTGGGGTTATATTCCCGTGGAATGGCCGGCGGCGTGAGCGCTTCGCTTCCGTCCCAGGGATATGTCGAATTGGTATAATGCGGATGGCCGTATCCATTCAGTTCCCAGTGTCCGGGTACCGGGATACAGTCCAGCATATCCAGCGGCCTGTCCTCGCGGAAGAACTCTGTATCGCCCTCCTCCGGCCGGCGGCTCCAGGAAAAATGCCAGCTACCGTTCAGGCATTCTCTCCCGTCCTGTGTGCTGAACAGATAGCCTTCCTTTGACAGATAAAAGGCATGATCAGAATGAGCTTCCGTGCGTCCCACAGAAACAAGTTCCGGGTCATTCAGCCAACGGAGCCGCTCATTGATATCCGGATTCTTCAGTGTTTTAATCATAATTCGGATCTCCAAATTCAAAAAGAGGGGGCAGGTCAAAGGCCTGCCCCCGACCGTTATGCGATCGTTGTGTCACCTACATCCATGACCACGTCCTGTCCGCGGTCCACGAACATTTCATCTCTCATTTCATGCAGCAGCTTATAATAGAACGCCTGGCCTCCGGTCACAATATCGTACCGGCGCCCTTCGTTGCGCAGCTGATGTCTGCCGAACCTGCATTCCGTTACATCCTTGGCGTGATAGATCACATGGCATTCCGGCTCCAGTTTTCCGTCACAGTCAATGCACTGTGATTTAAAGATATGGACACTTGCCTGACCGTCCCATTGCATGCCCATATCCCAGAACAGATGTCCCGCCACCTCAATGGAACAGGTATAAATATGTGTATACCTGCCTGCCATACGCGTAAAATCATAGACACGGAACTGGTCCAGCCAGCCCTCATCCAGCCAGCCGTTGCCCTGATCTCTGGAAATGATCACGCATACCGGGAAGGTGCGCTCCGGGTTCCGGATCAGTGCATGGATACGGCCGATATCTTCATGCCGTAAAATCCGACGGGACGTAGAGCAGGGCTCCACATCCATGATACCGATGCGGTCCGATACATTGGAATAGAACCGGGGACAGCTGAAATACCGGTTCAGATAATTCCGTCTCTCCTGCGCCACCGCATAGGAATTGCGCACGGTAAACCGCTGTACACCGTCCACATTCCAGCAGCAGGCCTCCACCACCCATACCTGTCCAGGGGCTTCCAGGTCCAGATTGGCGGCTTTCATCTTCCAAAGCAGCTTATCCGGTTCATACTGGAACAGAAGGCGATAACCCAGCAGCTCCTTCCGGTCTACATTGCAAGGGGTCTTTGAAAGGCCCGGGAACAGCTTACCGTATTTTTCGTACATCCACTGATATGTCAGCCGCGCTGCCTCCAGGCAGGCCGTCTTTACATCATATTTCTGGGTAGAAAGGGTTACGGCTGCATAGAAAACAGAGTTTTTGAAAAGCGGTTCCATCTGGCGGAAGCTGACCTCCTCGCCTTCATTATCATTTCCGTCATCAAAAACGTCTTTCTGATGGAAGAACAGTGTCAGCTTTTCATCATGGATGACCGCCTTGTTTACAAGAGCCGCAATCGTATTTACGTTAATGGGAATGCGTCGCGGCTGCTTGAGAAGCTCATCGATTACGACCTGACGATTGGTCTTAAAAAGCTGTTTCCCAAGGTTATTCTCTCCCTTGCTCTCATCCAGCATCCTTTCCAATTCCGGATACATGGGACGGTCTTCCATTTTCAGCCGGTAGTGGCATTTCATCATGCCGTACCAGTTACCTTCTTTATAAAGGTCATGGCCCAGATTTTCGAACAAACTGACCAGGGACTTGTCGCACAGTTCCAGTGTCGCCAGAATACTGTTAAAATAGCGGGACACGCTGGTGCGGCCGCTCCACAGCTCTCCGCCTTTATATTTCATGTCATGTTCGATCTCATGCCATCCCTCAAAGAACACGGTCTTCAGCTGAATCTCCACCGTATCATCAATGCACATATTCCACGTCTCGTCGGAGATCTGTTCCTTCAGATACAGTGGAAGACGGAATACGCCGTTGATCTTCATCGGTTTGAATTCGTCCTCGTTCTGATCGGATTTTGCCCACTCCACCAGAACGAACATATCCTTCAGGAAATTCTGACAGACCTTCAGATCATCCTCGAAATACACATCGATGCGCAGACCGATCAGATCCTGGATCTTCTTTTCCTCGTTATACTCTTTGATCTGGAACTTCCTGGCAAGAGAATCTGCTTTCTTGATGCGGGAAAAAATGCGGTAATAGAGACCGCACTGCTTCAGGCGCTCCTCTACCAGGCGCTTCAGTTCTACCTCTACGATGGCCGGGACTTTTACCCGCTCATCGATCTCTTCCCTTGTATATATTACTCTATCTGCCATTAACAATACTTACTCCACATGCTAAAACATCAGTAACCGGTGCGCGGTGAGCGGGGGACGCCGGAGAGCTTACGGCTCCATTTGCTGTAATACTTCACCTTTTTCACCGTCTTGTAGGCTCTCACCTGAACATAATATTTCTTCCCGACCTTCAGGCTGCGAATGGTCTTCGATCGTACAGATGCTCCGGGAACATCGACAACGGAAGCCTTCTTCATATCCTTTTTCCGGCTCCAGCGCACTTCATAGCCGGATACGCCGCTCCCCTTTTTCCAGCTTGCCGTCAGGCTTTTTCCCATGATCGCACGTACATAATTCAGACGGACGGTCTTGGGGATCACCTTGATGGTAACCACGGTCTCTGCGGCTGCTGTTGTATTGGTGGCCGCTGCTTTCACGGTAATATGTGCGGTGCCGATATGATTGACATCCACCCGGCCGGCCGCGATCACCTTGGCGACCTTCTTATTATCCGACTTAAAGCTTAAAGAGCCGTGCGGCGTTCCGTCGGAGGTGGTCACCTTCACGTCCAGATTAAAATTCTTTGCTCCTTTTTTCTTGGTAACATTCTTACAGACGATTGTCTGCTGTCCCTTTACAGCGCCTGGCGTCTCCGCGGCCAGTGCCGGCACGGAGAACAGAAACAGAAAACACAGTGCAAAAAACAGCGGGAATATCTTCCTGGTTCTCATCGTTTTTTATTCCTCCTTCTCAGGCTCCACTTTCGGCTCCTCCTCCGGGTCGGGCTGTTCATTGTCCAGCAGCGGGCCGGTCTTTCTATCTACATACAGTACGCCTTCCAGATGATCAAATTCATGCTGGATGCAGCGGGCCAGAAGCTCATCCGCCTCCAGCTCAAAGGGTTCCATATCCCGGTTCAGGGCACGCACCTTTACGTGGGCCGCTCTGGTCACCTGTGCATGCTTTCCGGGAACGGAAAGGCACCCCTCCATACCGGTCTGCTCGCCCTCCGTCTCCAGGATCTCAGGGTTAATAAAGACCATCGGTTCCTCTCTTGACTCACTGACGTCAATCACCACGATACGCCGAAGAACGCCGACCTGCGGTGCGGCCAGACCGACCCCTTCCTGATCGTACATGGTCTCCAGCATATCATCCACAAGGGTGGACAGCCGAGGCGTCATCTCCTTCACCGGTTTGCTTTTCTTGCGAAGGATCTCATCTCCCATTTCTCTTATAGTTCTCAAGCCCATTTTCTTCATCCTCCTCTACAACACTTCTATCTGCCGGGCGCAGCCCTCCAGGGCCTCTACCCGGTCCCGGATCCGCCGAAGCAGTTCCGGGTCTTCATGCTTGATAAATAACAATTGTCGGAACTGATCCTGCACGCGGGAAATGCCCGCTTCCGCAGGGCCAACGATCACCGGATGTTCCATTTTATAATCCCTTCGAACCAGCGAGGCTATATTGGCGGCAAATGCCGCGGCAGCCTGTTCATCCGGGTCCTGGATCAGGATCCTCATCATGTTTCCGGCCGGCGGGTAGTGCATCAGTTCCCGATACAGCATTTCCTGCTTGTAAAAGGCGATGTAATCCTGTCTGGATGCTGTCTCAATGGCATAATGATCCGGTGTATAGGTCTGAATGACCACGTGCCCGGACTTTCCCGCGCGCCCGGCCCGTCCGGCTGCCTGTGTCAGCAGCTGAAAGGTCCTCTCCGCCGAGCGGAAATCATTTACATACAGAGAAAGATCTGCCGCCAGGATTCCCACCAATGTCACCCTGGGAAAATCATGTCCCTTCACGATCATCTGTGTGCCGATCAGAATATCCGCTTCTCCCTTTGCAAAGGAAGCAAGCAGCTTCTCGTGGCTGTTCTTCCGGGAGGTAGTATCCATATCCATGCGCAGCACGCGTGCGCGCGGAAACATTTTTTTGGTCAGTCCCTCGACCTTCTGTGTGCCTGTACCGAATCCTGCAATATAGGGAGAGCCGCACACCGGACAGGTCTCCGGCATAGGCGTTGTATAGCCGCAGTAATGGCACACCAGTCTTCTTCCCACATGGAAGGTCAGGGAAACATCACAGTGAGGACATTTCATGACCGTGCCGCAGGACCTGCAGGAAATAAAGCCGGAATACCCTCGGCGATTCAGGAAAAGCATGATCTGTTCTCCATTTTCCAGCCGTTCGCCGATTTCCTGCGCCAACAGGCGGCTGAAAATATGCTTATTTCCGCTCCGAAGCTCTTCGCGCATATCCGTAATGGTCACATCCGGCAGCTCACTGCCAGGGACCGCACGGTGCCTGAGCGTAAAGATGGCATAGCGCCTGTCCATGGCCGCCAGAAAGCTTTCCATGGATGGCGTGGCGGATCCCAGCACAACACCTGCTCCGGCAAGCTGCGCCCGCTTTATGGCGGTCTCCGGAGCCTTGTACCGCGGTGAGGTATCGCTGTGATAAGAGCTCTCATGCTCCTCATCCACGATGATCAGTCCCAGGTCCGGAAACGGTGCGAACAGTGCGGAGCGCGGACCGATGATCAGATCCAGTTCTCCCTTGCGGGCTTTTTCCAGGTTTTCATATTTTTCTCCGGCAGAGAGCCTGGAATGCATCACGCCCACCCGGTCGCCGAATCTGGAGCAGAATCTCCTGACATTCTGAAAGGTAAGTGAGATCTCCGGGATCAGCAGGATCGCCTGTTTTCCTTCGGCGATAATGCGGGAGATCAGATCCATATAAACTTCCGTCTTCCCGCTGCCGGTGATGCCGTAGAGCAGGCAGGGACGTGGCTCTTTTCGGTGTATCTCCGCCCAGATACCGTCCGCGGCCCGCTGCTGTTCCGGATTTAATGCCGGAACCTCGTGGTCTGGGAGGAGCGATATTTCGGGATCCTGTGTCCTTTTCTTTACCTTTCTGCGGGTGGGGAGCACCGTTTTTAACGCCTGGTTCATGGTACAGCCGTAGGTCTCCTTCATCCACAGCGCCAGCCGGATCAGCTGATCCTCCAGAGGAACGCTCTTTTCATCCACGCAGAGGATCTCCCTCATCTTTTCCTGAGGAAGATCCACCTGGTCCGTGAACCCGATCACATACCCGTGGATTTCACGCCGTCCGAAAGGGACCCGCACCGGAGACCCGACATGTATGAAGTTCTCCAGTTCCGGTGGTATAATGTAGGAAAATGTCCTGTCCACGCGTCCCTGGGAGATATTTACGATGACATTGGCATAGCGCAAGCTCATCCCTCCGGATCATTTGCCGGCTGTCAGGCCATCCAGCACCTCATTCAGATGCATGCCGTTGGACCCCTTCAGCAGGATAACGTCGCCCTCGTGTATTTCTGTTTTAAGAGCATCTACCGCTTCCGTATTGCTCTCACAAAAGATCACGGGTATACCTGCCTCCTGATAAGCCCGTCCGATCTCCCGGCCCAGGGTCCCTATCACACAAACGAGGTCCACCTTCTGGGTACAGCCATATTGTCCCGTCTCATAATGATATTTCGGCGCATCCGGTCCCAGTTCCAGCATATCCGCCAGCACGGCGATCCGCTTTCCGCGGGCTGGCGTGGCAGAAAGGACCTGCAGCGCTGCCTTCATAGAGGCAGGACTTGCATTATAGGTATCATCAATAAAAGTAACGCCTGCTTCCTCCCGGATCTGAAGTCTCCGGGCAAAGCCGCCGAAGGCCTCCAGTCCCGCGGCTGCGCCATCCCAGCTGACGCCAAGGGCATCCGCCGCGGCCAACGCTGCCAGCGCGTTCATCACGTTATGCTCTCCGGGCACGTGCAGGGTCAGCGACTTTCTTCGGTCCCCGTGAACGGCGGTAAAGGAAACCTGCCCTGCCTCCGCGTGAATATCCTCCGCGTAATAATCATTATCACGTCCCAGTCCGTAGAATACCAGCCGGAAGGCTTTTGTATCCCGGTACCCGCGCAGGAGATCATCATCTCCGTTCAGGATCATGGGCATGTCAGGTGTAAATCCGTCTGCCAGATGCAGCTTCTCCCGACAGATATTTTCTCTTGACCCAAGGTTTTCAATGTGCGAAACACCGATATTGGTCACCACGCCCAGCTGCGGACGCGCCACCCGGGCAATGCGTGGCATCTCGCCTGGTTCGCTCATGCCCATTTCCAGAATACCGATCTGGGCAGAAAGATCCATATCGCAGATCGTAATGGGCACGCCCAACTGTCCGTTGCTGTTGCCGGCCGTCGCCGTCACGCGCCTTTCCGAGGACAGCGCCGCTGTGATCATGGCCCTTGTGGTCGTTTTTCCTACACTTCCGGTAATCCCGAGTATGGGGAAGGTGATGCGGCTGCGGTACCAGGCGCCGAGATCCTGCAGCGCCTTTACCGTATCCTCCACGCGGATATACACGTGGGACGGATCATCCATTTCTTCATGATCCGCGGTAAAGGAAGCGACTGCACCGGCCTGAAAAGCTCCCTGGATAAATCGATGTCCGTCGACCTTCGCCCCTCGGATCGGGACAAATATATCATTCCCCTTCATGGTGCGGGAATCGATGGCAATGTTTTCGATCAGCTGTCCGGGATCTCCGCACAGCAGCCTTCCGTTCACGGCCGATGCAACATCGGCAGCGGTTACATTCTTCATTTGTTATGCTCCTTTATCATCAGAAAGGCGTTGCTGTTGCCTCTCTTTCCGCCGGTATACCGGTGGGAAAAAATCAAATCGTGATTTTCATACGTACAGATGCCGGAAAAGTGGATGTGATCCTCCTTCAGGCCTGCGCGGCGCAGACCGCAGTAACAGGCCGCCGGCAGATCGCACATCCAGTGAATGTCATCGGTCTGAACGGCAATATCCTGCATGTTCTCTTTCCCGAACACCTCAGAAAGCGCCTCAACGACCTCTCCCGTGACCTCATAATGATCTCTGCTGATGCAGGGGCCGATAACGGCGATCATATCCTCCGGACGGGAGCCCAGCGCTCCAAGCGCCTGCACGCCTTTTTCACCGATGCAGCCCACCGTTCCCTTCCAACCGGAATGCACCAGCGCGATCTGCTGCCGCACCGGATCCGCGAGATAGATGGGCACGCAGTCCGCAAAGGTCGCGGAAAGTATGATGCCGGGAATTTGCGTATACAGCCCGTCCGTACGGCGGATGCTCCTCACAAAGCCTTCTCCCACCGTATCTGTTTCTTCTACCTTTTTCAGGCGTGTCTCATGGACCTGTTCTGTCAGGGCAAGCTTCGGAAAGGAAGCCTCCATACGCTCTGTCACCCGCCGGAAATTCAGGCGGATGTTCAAAGGGACATCTCCTCTGGAACAGCCCAGGTTCATCTCCCCCAGACAGCCTGTGCTAACGCCGCCCTTACGGGTCGTAAAACAGGCAGACAGCCATTCCTGTTCGTCCAGGCTGTGAAAGCGAATCAGCGGAAGCTTGGAATCCGGCTCCCACAGGTATCCGTCGGTTTTATCCTTATCCCGGTAAAAGCGGCCGGGGTCACGCCAATATTGTAATTCCATTCATTCACCTTACTTCTGCCAGCTTTATAGATTAGAATCACGATGTTTTATCTGTTCTCTCTGTTTTCGACCGAAACGACCGTCAACACTTTATCCCGCACCCGAAAGTGGATCTCATGTTTTCCAAAACTCATACCGTAGACGCGTTCGGGATCATGATGAAAAGCAGGACGCGGGTCCTCTGAGAGAACACCTTTCAGAGACTCTCTTTTGTCTGCGGGAATGCGCGCCAAAAGGTCTTCCGGAAAGATGACCTTTACACGGTAGTCAACGTTTTCAGAGGTAAAACCGGCCGTTGCCTCCGGATGGCAGTCCGCCCCTGCATGATACGGCTTAATGTCCAGAATGGGCGTCCCATCCATCAGATCTGCCCCCTGAACGATCAGCACCGGGCCCAGTCCCGATTCCATGCGGATCTCCTTCAGCTGAACACAGGATAATCCGATCCGGTTCGGCCGGAAAGGCGAACGTGAAGCGAAGACTCCCTTACGCACATTTCCGCCCAGGCGAGGCGGGCGCACCGTGGGCGACCATGTATTCTCACCGGATTCGGAAAACAGCCAGAGAAGCCAGATATGGGAAAATTCCTCCAGCCCGCGGAAGGCATCCGGATTGGCAAATTCCGGCTCCATGACAACACGCGCCGTAAGATCCTTCACCAGGCCGCTCTGTCTGGGGATGCCGAATTTTTCCGGAAAATCTGTCCTTATATGAGCGATCGGGCGCATACTGATTTCCTGTGACATTAGAGTCTCCTTATCTGCCGCCTGCGGCTTCCTCTTAGAACTTTATCTTATTTACTATATCATCTATCCTGTCATCCCGCAAGCAAAAGACTCTTTGAAATCCATTTTGATTGCATTGTGTTCATATTTATGGCATTATTTTAAAGATGACAAGATGCCTTTCAACGATTATAATAAGTTAGAAAAAATTTAATCTGACCTACACATGCAGGAGGAATCAGGATGCCCAAGAGAACTGACATTCACAAGGTACTGATTATCGGGTCCGGCCCCATCATCATCGGCCAGGCCTGCGAGTTTGACTATTCCGGAACACAGGCCTGCAAGGCCCTTAAGAAACTTGGTTATGAGATCGTACTGGTCAACTCCAATCCAGCCACGATCATGACGGATCCGGAAACCGCCGATGTGACCTATATTGAACCTCTGAACGTAGAACGTCTGGAACAGATCATTGCCAAGGAGCGCCCGGATGCACTTCTTCCCAATCTGGGAGGTCAGTCCGGTCTGAACCTGGCCGCTGAACTTGCCAAAGAGGGTGTACTGGACAAGTACAATGTTCAGGTCATCGGCGTACAGGTGGATGCCATCGAGCGCGGTGAGGACCGCATCGAATTTAAGAATGCCATGAACGCGCTGGGCATTGAGATGGCCCGCAGCCAGGTGGCCTACAGCGTAGAGGAGGCTCTCTCCATCGCTGACAAGCTGGGATATCCGGTGGTACTGCGTCCCGCCTATACCATGGGCGGTGCCGGCGGCGGCCTTGTATATAATAAAGAAGAGCTGAAGACCGTCTGCGCCAGAGGTCTCCAGGCCAGTCTGGTGGGACAGGTTCTGGTAGAGGAATCCATTCTTGGCTGGGAAGAGCTGGAACTGGAAGTCGTACGAGATGCAGACGGCAACATGATCACGGTCTGCTTTATCGAGAATATTGACCCCATGGGCGTTCATACCGGCGATTCCTTCTGCTCTGCTCCCATGCTGACCATCTCTGAGGAAGTGCAGAGACGTCTGCAGGATCAGGCATACCGTATTGTGGATTCTGTCAAGGTCATCGGTGGAACCAATGTACAGTTCGCGCACGATCCCGTCAGCGACCGTATTGTTGTTATTGAAATCAACCCCAGAACGTCCCGTTCTTCCGCGCTGGCTTCCAAGGCGACCGGCTTCCCCATTGCTCTGGTCTCTGCCATGCTTGCGACAGGTCTCACGCTGAAGGATATTCCCTGCGGCAAGTACGGCACGCTGGATAAATATGTACCGGATGGCGACTATGTAGTCATCAAATTTGCTCGTTGGGCCTTTGAAAAGTTCAAGGGCGTTGAGGATAAGCTGGGCACACAGATGCGCGCTGTCGGCGAAGTCATGAGCATCGGCAAAAACTATAAAGAGGCTTTCCAGAAGGCCATCCGCTCTCTGGAGACCGGCCGTTACGGACTGGGCCATGTGGCTAAGCTTCAGGCTATGAGCAAAGAACAACTGCTTCTTCTTCTGTCCAACCCTAACAGTGAGCGGCATTTTGCCATGTACGAAGCCCTGAAGAAAGGGGCGACTGTGGAAGAACTGCACGAGCTGACCAACGTAAAGGCCTGGTTCATCGAGCAGATGCAGGAGCTGGTGCAGGAAGAGATCACGCTGGAAGCCTGCAAGGGTTCCATGCCTTCGGATGAGGCTCTTCTCACCGCCAAGAAGGATGGCTTCTCTGATAAATATCTTTCCATCCTCTGCGAAGTACCGGAGAGCGACATCCGCGAACGCCGTCTGGCCCTCGGATGCGAGGAAGCCTGGGAAGGCATACACGTAAGCGGCACCGAAAATTCCGCCTACTACTTCTCGACCTACAATGCACCGGATAAGAATCCGGTAAATACCGAAAAGCCGAAGGTCATGATCCTGGGCGGCGGTCCCAACCGTATCGGCCAGGGCATCGAGTTCGACTACTGCTGTGTACATGCCTCTCTGGCACTGAAAAAACTGGGCTTTGAGACGATCATTGTCAACTGCAATCCGGAGACGGTTTCCACTGACTACGATACCTCCGATAAGCTGTACTTTGAACCGCTTACACTGGAAGATGTTCTCAGCATCTACCACAAAGAAAAGCCCCTTGGCGTGATCGCGCAGTTCGGCGGACAGACACCGCTGAACCTGGCAGCCGAGCTGGAAAAGAACGGTGTTAAGATCCTGGGTACCTCTCCCGCCGTCATCGATCTGGCAGAGGACCGCGATCAGTTCCGCGCTATGATGGATAAGCTGGAAATCCCCATGCCCGAATCCGGCATGGCCACCAATGTGGAAGAAGCGTTGGAAATTGCCGGCCGCATCGGCTATCCGCTGATGGTCCGTCCTTCCTACGTTCTGGGCGGCCGCGGTATGGAAGTCGTTTATGATGACGAGAGCATGGCGGATTACATGGCGGCAGCTGTCGGCGTAACGCCCGACCGTCCCATCCTGATCGACCGCTTCCTGAACCATGCGACCGAGTGCGAGGCGGATGCCATCAGCGATGGTACACATGCCTTTGTTCCTGCCGTCATGGAGCATATCGAGCTGGCTGGCGTCCACTCCGGCGATTCCGCCTGCATCATTCCCTCCAAGCATCTTTCCGAGGAGAATGTTGAGACGATCAAAGAATATACACGTAAGATCGCGGAAGAGATGCATGTCCGCGGCCTGATGAATATGCAGTATGCCATCGAGAACAACAAGGTCTATGTGCTGGAGGCCAATCCCCGCGCATCCCGTACGGTTCCGCTGGTCTCCAAGGTCTGCGGCATCCGCATGGTACCCATCGCGACGGATATCATTACCTCCGAGCTGACCGGACGCCCCTCTCCCGTGCCGGAGCTGAAGGAAAAGGAGATTCCTTATTACGGCGTGAAGGAAGCTGTCTTCCCGTTCAACATGTTCCCGGAGGTCGACCCGCTGCTCGGACCGGAAATGCGTTCCACCGGCGAGGTGCTCGGCCTTTCGGATGTGTGGGGCGAAGCCTTCTACAAGGCGCAGGAGGCGACCCAGACCAGGCTTC
>CAMNFR010000010.1 GCA_946537305.1 uncultured Lachnospiraceae bacterium
AGACTTCGTTGAAGGCGGCAAAATCTCCCATGTCCGCCAGGAAGCAGGTCGTTTTTACGACATGATCCATGGAGCTGCCGGCAGCTTCCAGGATCGCCTGGACGTTTTTGCAGCTCTGCTCTGCCTGTGCGGCAATCCCTTCGGGAACGGAACCATCTGCCGGGTCAACCGGGATCTGACCGGAAGTAATAATCAGGCCGAATGCCTCAAAAGCCTGTGAATAAGGGCCGATGGCACCGGGTGCATTTTTTGTTTCGATGACTCTCATATCTTTACAACTCCTTCTTTTGTTAAGAACGTAATTCTAAACAGTTACGATCAGGCGTTTTTTGCGAGAATGGCGTCGCGCATGCGCTTCAGGCCGGTCTCAATGATAGAACGAGGCATAGCCAGGTTCAGGCGGATGAAGCGATTCGCATTTCCGACAAACAGCGCGTCGCCGCCTTCAAGCAGAACGCCGGCTTTGTATGCGAAGAAGGAAGGAAGATCATCATCTTTGTCAAAGTAGGCGGACAGATCGACCCATGCCAGATACGTCGCCTCGGGAATCTCCATAACAGCCTTCGGCAGGTTCTCCTCCAGGAATTCCTTGAGGTAATGGAAATTTCCGTCCAGATATTTCTTCATCTCTTCGTGCCATCTTCCACCGACATCGTAAGCCGCTTTCTGGCCGACCAGTGAAAGGGGATTAACAAATCCGCCGATCTTGTCGGCAGCCTTGAACTCTTCGCGGGTCGCCTCATCACGAATGATGATGTTGGAGAACTGCAGTCCAGCCATATTGAACGTTTTGCTGGCGGACATGCAGGTGATCAGCTTTTTATATTCCGTCATCACCTTGGCCATAGGGATGTGCTTCTTCCCGGCGCGAATCAGATCGCAGTGGATCTCATCGGAAATGATCCAGAGGTTATATTTTTCAACGATCTCTGCCACTGCCGAGAGTTCTTCGGTTGTCCACATACGACCGGTGGGGTTGTGAGGGTTGCAGAAGATGACCAGTTTTGCCTTGGGATCAGCGCAGCATTTCTCAAAATTCTCGAGATCCATGGTGAAATGACCGGCGTCATCCCTCTTCAGCGGTGAGGAAAGGAACTCCACATTGTTATACTCACAGGCATGAGCAAAATATCCATAGGAAGGCGTGTTGATAATGACCCTCTCGTCCTTCTGGCAAAGCGTTTCGACCAGCTGGAAGAGCGCAGGAATGATGCCAGGGGAGAAAGTAAGCTCATCCTTCGGCACATCCCAATCATAGTGATCGCGGCACCATTTTGCAAAGGACTGATAGTAATCATCGTCATATACGCCGGTGTAACCGAAGATTCTTCTGTCGATGCGGGCTTTCAGCGCGTCGCAGATTTCGGGGGCAACGGCGAATTCCATATCCGCCACCCACATACGAACGAATTCATCATCCGCATAGGGGAATTTTTTCTCGGGACCGGCGTGGAAGATGTAACCGCGGAACCCGTCGGTGTTCAGTGCATTGGTATGGGTACGATCGATGATCTCATCAAAGTTATACATGGGGAACCTCCTTTATGTGCTGCCGCCGGCCATGACTTCGGAGCCGGCGGCCTGTGTTCTCTTCTTTTATAATCAGTCCTCTGCCTTCAGGGCTGCATTTACGATTTCCTGGCGCTTTGCGTCAAGCTCTTCCTTGCTTACAGAGCCGGTCTTCAGGGCGATGCCGGAGAAGATCAGCGGGATAATGATGACGGCCGCAGCAACAATTGCATCTTTTACGGTAAGGTCTTTGAACAGTGTGATCGCGACAACGGCTGCGCAGAATCCGCCGAGGATGCTGCAGAGATTGAACAGCCATACCGGGATCTTGATGGAGCGCTTTGCGAACTGCTCCGGATATTTCTTAGGGATCGTCATGCAGGCAACATTCAGATAGCAGTTGATCAGCATGGTAGGGATCATCAGCATGCTGATGGCATTGCCGACGCTCATGCCTGTCAGAATCGGGACAAGCGCTACGATATAGGTAAGCAGGAAGCAGAAATAAGGATATCCGTCACTGCTCTTTTTGCGGAATGCGGAAGGAAACCATCCATCATCTGCCATGTGGGAAAGCGGTTCGCGGATCATGGCAAGAACCGCCAGAAACGAGGAAATGATGGCGCAGATGCCGCCGCCGATTACAAAGAAGGCGAAAAGTCCGTGAGGCATAATGGCCTGTGCGGTAACGCTTAAGTTTTCTCCTGCGATCTGATCATAAGGAAGAACACCGGAAGCAACATAGGACATCAGACCGTAAACGACCGATACAACAACGCAGGTCACCAGAATTCCCATCGGAATCGTACGCTTGGGATTCTTTGTAATCGGTACTACACCGACCGGACCCATGGTGGTTCCCTGGCAAGCCCATCCCATGATGGCAATGGCGCTGATCATGCCGCCGAAACCGCCGTGAAAGAAGCCGCCGTCAAAGGTCGCGTTGAAGAAATTTGCCGCATTCACACTGGGAATACCCATGATTACAAACAAGATAAGAGCAATGACCAACAGTCCGGTCGCCACATTCTGAAAGAGCGTTACAATTCTGTTTCCCCTGATGGAAAGCAGGAAGAACAAGGTAAGAACAACCGCGCTGATCAGTGTGCTGTGATCATTGACGATCGGGAACAGGTTGCCCAGATAGCTGGTAAGCGCAAGCGCATAGCCGGTAAAACCGAACGCCCAGATTACATTTGTCCACCCGCCGTATCCCGTGAGCAGCGGCGGAAGCAGCATACCTTTCATGCTGTAATCACCGCCGTTAATGACGAAAATACCGGACATGCCGAGATTGTACCAGTAAGCCAGCAGCATGTAGAAAACGCAGATGATGGTGATCGGAAGAATGGAACGCCCCGTTCTTTCGATCGCCGAGCCAAGTGTGACAAAGATACCGGAACCGACAGCGCCGCCAACGCCCAGGCCGACTATATTCCACAGCCCGATTTTTTTGATGTTTTCGTTATTCATGGATTCCTCCGCTTTACTAAATTTGATTCATTGGGGGATATAGATCAGGCTGCGCAGCACATCTCATATGGTTGCATTATAGGGGGAAATCCTCCGGAGGTCAAAGCGGTACAGGTTTCACGAAAAGAAACAAAATGGCAAATAAAGTTTCTTTAAACGAAAAAATCAGATGACATTCGATCCGTTTTGAAGTATAATTGTTATCATCAGCAAAAAATCGTTAAAAAGTCTATTCTTAGGAACCTGTTACGGAGGTTATACATGTCAGAACTGAGCATTGAAACCGGGAAGAAGATCCGGTATTTAAGAACCGGAAAAAACATGACCCTGGAGGAACTGGCGGCAGCCGTCTGCAAGAGTAAGGCGACGATGTCCAAGTACGAAAAAGGGGATATTGTAATCGATATAGAAACCTTGTATGAGATCGCGGATGCCCTCCAGATCCATATCGATCAGCTGCTCGTGACACAGGATAAAAAGAAGCCCGATGAACGGGAAATCGATCCTGTTTTTTTCCGCGGGCGAAATCAATTGTATGCCTATTTTTATGATGGCAGAATCCGTAAAATCAATCGTACGGTATGCGATATTCTATCGAAGACGGATGTGAATCAGTACAAACTGATCATGTATATGAATTACCAGAATATTGACCGCTATCAGCAGTGTGAAAACACCTACATCGGATATATAAAACATTTTGATGCGCTTTCGATCATAGAAGTCGTACATCAGACAAACCCGATGGAGCACGGCAGTGTTCAGATTCTTGCCTCATTTATGGATTCCGAGGTGAAGTGGGGCTTGTGGAACGGAATATCCTCCCGCCCACTGATGCCGGTGGCATGTAAAATGCTCTTCTCCCAAAAGCCGCTGAAAGAAGACGCGGAACTGGAAGAAATGCTGAAGATCTCCAAAGATGATATACGCGTTATGAAAATGTACAACTTTTTCTCTGTGACGTAATATTTGAAACTCTCTGTAACGCAGCATTTAGAACACACGAACAAGATTTACAGGAAAACACAAATGTCAGATAACATAAAAAATACACCGGCGATTCAAACGAACATTCACAAGATCAGCCGGTTTGGCAATATTACGCTGATGGTTTCTCCGGAAATGATGGCTGAAGCCGGTTTTGAGCCGGCGGATGTGATCCTGGTGCGGATCGGCCAGCATGAAATGGAGATGCCCATCGGCACCGGTTATAATGATGCCGACAGCGGCGAGCCGGTATGCTGTCTTCTTACCGGTCCGGAATATGGTCCCGGCTGGGTGGTCCTGGCCATCAATGCCGGGAACATGGCCGCGGAAATGGAACTGGCGAAGGTCGTTATGATCGATGATCCCCCAGGATATCAGCTTGTCTGGGAACCCGATATCGATTATTCCACGTCGGTCTGTTTGTCGATGGTTCAAAAGCAGGGATACATTGACGAATACCGGATGCATTGTTCCGGAAATACGCGGTCAAACGACCGAAATGATTATGCAGCACTTTCCGACGAGGCCTATGCGAATTTTCGGGAGATCTGTACCTCCGGCATGGCACGCGGCAGACTGTACCGATCCTCCTCTCCGGTCAATCCGGCATTGAACCGGAACCGGGAGGCTGACACGGCATTACAGAACGCAGGAATCCGGACGGTCATGAACATGACGGATTCGATGGAGCGGCTGCACCAATATGCCGGATACGAAACCACCGCCTACTCCGCGTTTCTGATCACGGCCCTGAATATGGAGATGGATTTCTTTTCGGATACATTCCGCCGGAAGCTAACAGAGGGGTTTCGCTTTCTTGCAGAGCATGACGGGCCTTATCTCATCCACTGTACAGAGGGAAAGGACCGCGCAGGATTTGCGGCGGCCATGCTGGAATGTCTTATGGGGGCAGATCTCTCAGAGGTCATCGCCGATTATATGCTGTCATTCGTCAATTTTTACCATTTTTCCCCCGGAACGGAGCAATACGCGCTGATTGCCGCCGGCAATATTGAAGCGGCCCTGGCAAAGGCATTCGGAACGGATATGAAAAGCGGCGACGGCCGTTGTCTGGCCGTATGTGCGGAAAGATATCTGCGGAAAGCCGGGATGAGCAGCGATGAAATACAGCAATTGAAGCGCTGTCTGGGGTAATGAAAAAGGACCTTCGGTATAAAACCGTCGGTCCTTCTTTGTTATTGCTATGATTTACTGAATCTTAGCCTTCTTGCTGATTCCCTTCTTCACCAGCCATTTCTTATAAGCGCTTTTTACCTTTTTAGGCACTTTGACCTTGACCTTAGAGGGCGTCCCCTTGAATGCCTTGGAGCCGACCTTCCCTGCCTTAAGCTTCTTGCTCTTTATTGTGATGGTCTTGAGCTTCTTGCAGTTCTGGAAGGCACTCTTCCCAATTGAAGTTACGTTGCTGCCAATCGTGAGCTTCTTGATTTTAGCGTGACCTTTCAGTGCTTTTGCAGCGACAGATGTCACCTTATAGGAAGTGCTTCCTACCTTAATAGCTGCAGGCATTTTCAGGGATGTCTTACTTGCTCCAAGACCTGCCAGGGCAGCAGTATTTTTCTTCGTGTTAAGCTTGTACTTAGCCTGTGTGGCTGCATCTGTATAAACAGCGCTGTCGGTTGCGTAGGCCAGTCCCTGCACCGACTGGGCCATCGGTGTCAGCAAAACACTTTTGTTTTTCCAGGAGCACAGCATTACGATCAGTTCGTACACATGACCGGTTGCCGTGGGATTGATCTTTTGCTGATAGACCGCTGTCGGGCTGTCATTTGTCGAGGCCTGTTCGAAGGCGGAGGCAAAGTCTGAGATCTTAAATACAGCACTGGTTCCTGTCTGATTGTAGATGCCGCCGACGGCGTAGCACATCGCACCGCCATCACAGCGAATAAAAGGAACCAGATTGTAATAGTCCGCTCCGGAAACCTTATTCCAGCTTACCTTCACCTGATCACTGCCGCTCATGCTCATCGTCAATCCCGCAGAGGGGTTGATAGTATAGGTCTGCGTTGAGGTAAACAACGGCACGTAGATGGAATGACCTTCGTAGGTTTCCTTCACCTCATATTGGACCGATAGCGTCGCTTTGCCGGCTTTTTTTGCCTTCATGATCAGAACATCTCCATCCCGCGTTACACTCAGGATGGAGTTGTCTTCCACACCTTTCTCATTCAGCACCTTTACAGTATGTATCGTATAACCTGACTTCATCGGGACACTGCCGGAACTAGTGGCGCCTGATCCACGGTTGGTGACAGCACGCTCACACCCCAGCTTGGTTCTCCAGGTGTCGCCCACAGAAAAGTTATCATACCGGATTCCCTGGTAGTCATATGCATTCTCAATGCCTTCCAGATAAAACGACCCGTCGTATTGAACCTCCAACGTGCCATCGTTCGTATTGAAGGTAAACGCCTTTGACTCCGCTCTGACCATAGCTGCAGGAACGACCAATACTGTCAACGCTGTCAGAAGAATAACAACTATTTGTTTCAGTTTCATTTTTTGCAATCCCCCTTTGTTATAATATGATTATGATTTTCATCACCAGTATATCTAAAAGCCACGAGATTGTAAAGTGCAAACAGGCTGCATGTTTTACCGGAATGCGAAAGTCAATAATAGAAAAAGCTTGCATTTCTGAAAGGAACGGCGTACACTAGACGTAGTTTTCAATACTATGTCTAGTGATTCTTTTCTCTGTATTGATGTTTTATGGTGCTGCGATGTCATTTTCCATGAAAGGAGGTCCGATCATGCGAATCATCACGAATACAGCTTCCATGTTCCGGCCGGAGGAAGGTTCCCGGCTGGGGATTCAGATCATTCCCGTGAGCGTCTCTCTGGATGACCGCTCGCTTCGGGATTATGTAGACATCGATTCCGATGCCTTTATGGCACTCTTAGGAGAAGATCATGTGCCGACCTCCTCCCAGCCCTGTGTGGGTGATGTAATCGATGTTCTTGAAAACTCTGACGAAGAAACCATCCTGCTGACCGTCGGCGACGGGCTCTCCGGCGAATATGCCACCGCGCTCGGCGTCCGCAACACGCTCCCCTATAAGGATCGTATCCATGTGATCAATTCCGGTTCTCTGGGCGGGCCGCTCCGATATCTGGCCAAAAAAGCAGTCGACCTTAGGAATCAAGGCCTGTCTGCCCTTGAAATTGACCGCCGGCTGACGGAGTGTGCGGCATCCTCCGCCTCGTTTGTGATTCCTGCGGATTTTCAGTACCTGCGCCGGAGCGGTCGTATTCAGCAGATCACCGCGAAGATCGGCGGCGCTCTGAAGCTCCTGCCCGTTCTGACCCAGACCGAGGACCGGCGGCGGATCTCCCTGATGGCTGTCAAACGGACCTGGAATGCCGCTGTGGACACAATTCTCACGCGTCTGAACGCGATGGGCGTGAATGAAGAATATCTGATCAGCGTGGAATATGCGGATACAAAGAGTCTGGCGGAAAAGGTCCGCGACCGGATTCGTACTCGATTCCCGAACATCGAGAGCGAACTGATGCAGCTCCCGCCTTCCCTGATTACCCACGGCGGCCCCGGCTGCATTGTAGTCCAGAGTATTCACAAATAAAAAAACAGCCGAGGACTATTTATGATATTATTGTTGAGCATTCTTATTGGCTATCTGATCGGATCTATCCCGTTCGCCCTGGTCATCGGCAAGCTCTTTTACCGGACCGATGTGCGGCAATACGGCAGCGGCAATCTGGGCGGCGGCAACACCGCGCGGGTGCTCGGAAAGCGTGCCGGCCTCTCTGTGATGGCGCTGGACCTGCTGAAGGTCACCTTTGTACTGCTGCTGGTGCAGTTTTTGGGCGGCGGCGACACAGCTATCGCCTGCGGCGGGCTCGCAGCCGGTATCGGCCACTGCTTCCCGGTGTTCGCAGGATTTAAGGGCGGCAAAGCCGTAGCCGCCATGTATGGCCTGCTCTTCGGCCTTTTTGCCGCCGCAGGCCGCAGCCCCTTGTATTTCTTCCTGCCGCTGGCGATATTTCTGATTACCCTATTTGTGACCAGGATCATTGCCCTTGCCAGCATCATCTCCGCCGGAGCCGTGACATTATTTGTTTTCCTCCGGCCGGAAGCACTGGTCATCAAAGTGGTCCTGCTGATCTATTTTGTGATGATCGTGGTGCGACATCGGTCCAATATCGGAAGGATTCTTCGACATGAGGAGAACACCGTAAAAATTTTTGACAGATTTTTTCCTTAAAAATAACCCCTGTTCTGCATGTTCCCGGGTGGCTGCCCGGCATGCAAACAGGGGTTATTGATTATCTTTTTATCCAATCCAGTCCACCGGGTTTCCGGTGCGGGGCAGGGGGTTGCGGTTCGGCTGGCCATCTTCTGTAGCCGCATAGCCAAGCGCCAGCGCGCCGTAGACTCTCTCCTCTTCCGTCATCCCCAGTTCCTGCAGGGCCTTTACCAGGGCCGGCTCCTCATTCAGCCAGCGCAGCTGGTTGATCCAGCAGCTGCCCAGATCCAGGTCATTCGCCATGATCATCATGTTTTCCAGTGCGCAGGCACAGTCCGCAATGTTATTCCCGTAGTTTTTCTGATTCGCCGTGACGATCAGCACCGGGGCGTTGTAATGGAAAACATATCCGCCCTTTTTGGAGGCTCGGACGGAATTGCGCAGGGACTTGTACATTTCGGGTGTCTCTTCCATCGCGGCAAACGCTTCTTCCGCCATTTTCGCCAGACGGTCCAGCACCCCGCGGTCACGGATCACCAGGAAATGCGTGCTCTGATTGTTGCCGCCGCTAGGCGCATAACGCCCCGCCTCTACTACCTGCTCCACCAGTTCTCTGGGGAGCTCTTTTTTTGCAAAGAGTCTGGTACTGCGTCTGGTGCGGATGCACTCGCTGACATTCTGGATCATCCGTTTTACCTCCTTATGGGTGAAAGTATCTTGAAGCATTTTCAACCCCTATGTTTAACTTGCAGAATAGCGCGCAGGATATCCTGCAGCACGATGGCCACACCGTCCTCCTGGTTGGAAGCGGTCACACGGTCTGCTATGGCTCTGGTGCCTTCGTCGGCATTGGCTACAGCCACGCCGAGCCCCGCCATGCGGATCATATCCCGGTCGTTTTCCGCGTCGCCAAAGGCGGCGATCTGTGCCGGGGTGATTCCCAGAATGCCTGCCAGATGCAGGACGCCCGCTGCCTTTCCGGCATTTTCGTGGGCGATCTCGATCAAATGCGGCGTGGAGGAAGTCACCAGGATATGCGGAACCTCACGGGCGATTCTCTCCCGCAGCTGCGGTGCACCGTTAACAGCATCTAAAGTGATGATATCCAGGGCATCCAGTTCCTCTGCATGCGAGCGTATAAAGGCACGGATATCTGCAACCGGGCACCTTGTATTCTGTACATAGGATATGGCAGCGGGCGGGGTCCCGTAAGCCTTCGGATCCTTCACATAGTCCGCGGTCGCATTCGGCACGCCCTGCAAAAATGCTTCCAGCGGATATTTTTCATCCACGATGGACAGGATCTGCTCCACGCTCTCCGCCTCCAGCGGGTTGGCATGAATGCGGGAACCGTCCGCCATGCGGCAGATGGCCGCGCCGTTCCCGGTGATAACATAGGTTATTCCGGGGAAATTCCGGATACAGTCCGGCAGCGAGGTAAAGGCCCGGCCCGTGGCGGGGACGATCTGCACGCCCAGCCCGATCAGCTCCCGGAAGGCCTGTGCTGCGGCCGGAGAAAGGGACTTATCGTCCCGCAGGGTCGTGCGATCCAGATCCAGGGCAACCATTCGGATGCCGGCATAAAGCGCCTGCATCATCTCATCTGCCCCATGTATCCCTGAAAAATCTCCATCAGATCCTCTGCGTAGGGCATCAGTATGACCATGCAGATGGTGAGCGTGGCTCCCAGCAGGAAGGTGACGGCGCCGATCACGATTCCGGTAATGGCGCGTTTTCTGGCATATTCCTGTCTTCGCAGGGAGATCACGCCGAAAAGAATGGCCATCACGGACAGCGGCGTAGTCACATAGGGGAAGCTCAGGGACACGATCGATACGATACTCACCAGGAAGGACAGTCCGGCAAAACGCGACCGGACGCGCTGTTCCTCCTCCGGATCTGTATACATCTCCGGTCCCCGTCCGTACTGAATGCGGCCGCCGGCGCCGGTATTCCATGCATTGGTTTCTCCCACACGGATCTTCGGCGTCTCCCCGGGACCATTTTCCGAATTTTCTTCTTTCCCGGTCAGACGGAACACCGGGGTACCGCAGATACCGCATATAATAAACCAGTCCGGTATCTCCGCACCGCATCTCCTGCAAATCATGGCGCCACTCCTTTTACTCTGCTTCTATTTCCTTAATGATGATCTCATTGCCTGTGATCAGCTCTGTTTCCTGGCTGCCGCAGTGCGGACAGGTGATGCCCTGCGGCACCGTGGCATAGGTCCGCTGACAGTTCCGGCAGAATGTAACGCCGGGAATTTCCTCCTGCCGCAGCACCGATCCCGTAAAGAGCGGACGTTTTTTGGCCGTCCACTCCCAGAGATCCGCCAGGTAGTCAAAAATCACGCCGGAGACCTCTCCGATCTCCAGCGTGACAGATGCCACAGAGGTGAGGTTCTGTTCTTTACAAATGTCCTCCACCTGATCCATGACATAGGATACTATACTTAATTCGTGCATGTCAATCCTTTTATAAATGGTCCCGGTTATCTTTTTACCTTTTTGATTGCAATGCCAGCCGCACGTTTTGCCACATACGGACCGATCGCCGCAAACTTGTCTTCGCAGCGGACCATGGTGCTGCACTCCGGCAGATCCCGGTGCAGATGGATGGCATCGAATTCGCAGCGGGTGGTGCACAAGCCGCAGCCGATGCAGCGGTTGATATCCACCGTGGTGGCACCGCAGCCAAGGCAGCGGGACGCTTCCGCCTTCACCTGCTCTTCGGTCAGCGTCATGCGCAGATCCCGGAAGGTCTCTGTCGCGATACCGGCCTTTTTGCCCGGCAGCTGACGCTTCGCGTTGTCGAATTCCTCCACCACAATATCGTCCTTATCCAGCTCGATAAAGTGACGCAGGTCGCGGGCGATCGTCAGGGAGTTGCCCGGATGCACGAAACGGTTGATGGATACCATGCCCTCACGTCCGGCAGCAATCGCATCGATGGCAAATTTCGGACCGGTGTAGACATCGCCGCCCACAAAGATATCCGGCTCAGCTGTCTGATAGGTAACGGGATCCGCCTTGGCGGTGCCGTTGCGGTTCAGTTCTACCTTGCTGCCGGCCAGCAGGTCGCCCCACTGTACGGACTGGCCGATGGAAAGCAGAATATTTTCGCACTCGATGGTCATGGTGTCATCTTCATCATACTGCGGGTTGAAGCGATGATCTGCATCGAACACGGCGGTGCAGCGCTTGAAGATCACGCCGGTCACCTTTCCGTTTTCGGTCAGGACTTCCTTCGGGCCCCAGCCGTTGTGAACGGTGATGCCCTCTTCCTTCGCCTCAGCCACCTCATCCGGGGCCGCGGGCATTTCTGCCACGGATTCCAGGCAGAGCATGGTCACGGAGTCAGAACCTGCACGCACAGCCGTGCGGGCCACATCCACGGCCACATTGCCGCCGCCAACCACGACGGTACGGCCGGACAGGCGGATGGTGGGATCCAGGTTGATCTTTCTCATGAAGTCCACGCCGGTCTGCACACCCTCGGCATCCTCTCCGGGAACGCCAGTCATGCGGCCGCCCTGCATACCGATGGCCACGTAGAAGGCCTTGTAACCTTCCGCGCGCAGCTCATCCAAGGTGATGTCCTTACCCACTTCTACGCCGCAGCGGATCTCCACGCCCATCTGGCGGATGACTTCGATTTCCGCATCGATCACGTCTTTTTCCAGACGGAAGCTGGGGATACCGTTCATCAGCATGCCGCCGGGACGTACTTCCTTTTCAAATACCGTGACCGGATAGCCTTCACGCCGCAGATAGTAGGCGGCGGACAGACCGGCCGGGCCGGCACCGATGACCGCGACCTTCTGAGGGAAGAACTTGCCTTCGCCGTTTTCACAGCGGGGGATGTAACGATCTTCTGCGTTCAGATCCAGGGACGCGATAAACTTCTTGATCTCATCGATGGCCAGCGGCTGATCGATGGTGCCGCGGGTGCAGGCATCCTCACAGCGACGGTTGCAGACAGCACCGCAGACCGCCGGGAAGGGGTTGTCCTGCTTGATCAGTTCCAGTGCCTCGCGGTAGCGGCCTTCGGACGCCATCTTGATATAGCCCTGGATAGCCAAATGCGCGGGACATGCCGTCTTACAGGGGGCTGTTCCCGTGTCGTAGCAGTTGATCTTTGCGTCATCGCGGTAGTTATAATTCCACTTCTCCGGTCCCCATACCTTGCCGTCGGGGAGCTCGCTGAGCGGATAGGTCACCTCACCGTGCTTGGTGCACAGCTTCTGGCCCAGCTTGGCGGCCCCCACAGGACATACTTCCACGCACTTGCCGCAGGCCACGCATTTTTCCTTTTCCACGTGAGCCCGGTAGGCGGAGCGGGACATGTTCGGGGTATTATACAGCTGAGACGTACGGATAGCATTGCAGACGCCTGGCGCGCAGTTGCAGATGGCAACGATCTTCTCTTCGCCGTCGATATTGGTGATCTGGTGCACATAGCCGTGGCGCTCCGCTCTCTCCAGGATCTCCAGGGCTTCCTCGTAGCTGATATAGCGGCCCATGCCCTTATCTACGCAATATTCCGCCATGTCACCCACGCCCATGCAGTACTCGCCTTCGATCTGGCCGCTGCCTTCACCGCGGATGGTCTGCTGCTTACGGCAGGTGCAGATGCCCACAGAGTACTTATCATATTTATTCAGCCAGTGGCTGATATGCTCCACGGGCACGGACTTGCTCTCCATGTTGATGGCCTTTTCCACGGGGATGACATGCATGCCGATGCCGCCGCCTCCGGGCGGTACCATCTGCGTGATGCCGGCCAGCGGCAGCTGGGTCATCAGGTTGAAGAAGGTAGCCATCTGCGGGAATCGGTCCGTCAGCTTGTCGTTCATCATCATGAACTCAGCGGAACCGGGCACAAAGATGGGTACGTTGTACATCTTCTCGTGAGGCGGATTCTCATCCCGCACCATCTCCACGATGCCAACCCAGCAGAGATAGCGGAGAAGCTTTTTGGTCTCCTCGACGCTCATGTTGTTCTTTTCTGCCAGCTGCTCGGGGAAGTAAGGCACACGGGTCTTGCCGAAGGAAAGCAGGAACTTGACCTGCTTTTTGGTCAGCACATGATCCAGCGCCCAGTACTCGGGATCCTTGTTATTGATCTGTCTTGTGTAGCGCTTGACATAGCGGTCGGTGATCATGGTGGCCAGCTTCAGCACCAGTTTTTCTTTTTCCTTGTCCTTGGCAACATAATCCGGATCCTGCCAGTAATCCCATTCATTGATCATGGGATCGCCAAGCTTCCAATCCTTCTTGAAGTCAGGTTTTTTAATCATTTTGCACCTCTGTTTATAAATATAAGAATCCCGCACTCTGTTTGCATCTGCGGGATTCTCTTAAATCCGGCATCAGTTTTACATCTTCTATACTTTAGAAGAATCTACCCACGATGTCGCGGGAGGATGCGCAGGTATCTTCCATATCGCCGAAGCTTAAGATCTCGCCGGCATAGAAGGTATTCTGCTTGCCCTGCATGGCATCCAGCTTGTCGTACCAGCCGTCCGCGTAATCGTCCGGGCTCACGTGCGGGCAGTAGTAGGATTCCTGCTCGTACAGGCGCTCCTTCACGGGGAATCCGCACTTCTTCATATCCTTTTCCATGGTCTTGATGGTGTATTCGTAGGCGGCGTCCGGGCTGCCCATGTGGTTGCGCAGGGCATAGACCGTGCACGGGCAGTTCTCCTCCAGATCCTCCCAGCGGTGATAATAGACCATCGCATGGCCCAGGCGGTCCGGCGTCATGTTGTCGAAGATATAGCCGGAGATGGTAGGGCCTTCATCCTCTTCGAATGTGGCAATGAAGTCCACATATTTTTCGTGGATGATCTTGCCGAAGAGCTCTGTCTCTTCCTCTCTGGCATCCGCAAACTTCACAAAATGATCCAGCGGAGTGGTGACCAGCAGCTTGTCGAATTCCTCTACGCGCTCTCCCGCTTCGTCGCGAATGGTCACACGGATGGGGGCATTCTCCGGACGCTCTACCTTTACGACCTCGGTGCACAGATGCGCCGGATGTTTCAGCTTTTTGTTGGCTGCTTCGTAGATGGACTGCGTGCCGTCCTTCCAGGTCCACAGGCGCATGTTGATGAACTCGATGGCGGTGGTGGTGTCCAGATATTTCATCACGTATGCTGCCGGGATCTCATCGAAATAGCCGTATCCAAAGGAGGTGTACGGTCCGATCCAGATCTTCATGACCTCTTCCACACCGTTAAGGCGGCAGAACTGATCAAAGGGAAGTGCCAGATCCTTCAGGTTGGGATTGGTGCCTTTGATGCGGTGCAGCGGGCGTTCCACTTCCTTGGAGAGGCCGTTGTATTCACCCTTGGCCACGCCCACATGACCGTAGCAGTCATAGCCCTTATATTTGGTGTTCATGATCTGCACCAGCTTTTTCATCTGGCGTTTTAATTTCAGCAGATCTCTTACCTTTTTCGGTGTGATATCCTTTTTGATATCAAAGGGGAAGATTTCCTTACCGGTCTTGTCCCGGTACATACGGCGCATGTTGGGGCCGCCTTCGTGGGTAACGCCGGCGAACTCTTCTACTTCGTGTACGGCGAAGTAGGTCTTGGCACCCATGATGGCACCGGTCTCGTAGGTGCGGTCCTCACCAAAGACTTTGATCTTGGGGGAGTAGCACTTACCGCCGATTTTGTTCAGGCGCTCGTAGATCTCGTAGTTCTCATACCCCTTCTTTTCCAGGTACATGGCTGCGGAAATCCCCGCGGGGCCGCCGCCGATAATGCAAACACGATCTTCTCTGCTCATGGCTGAAATTCCTCCTGTGAAGATATGTGAAGATTTGCGAATATAATGTGAAGATATTCACACTTCATTTTACACAATTTGTCTTCCATTTGCAACCATTACCTGTAATTTTCTTATGGCAGATAGCATTATATTTCCTCTGCGGGATAAGGGACGGCGGGTAACTATAGGATTGTGGGGATGCTTTAATAGCTACGGCGGTCAGCGGAACATTTCTGCCGGGAGCGGTTCGGAGGGGCCACAATTTGCTAAAGTCCCGACCGTCTTGTCCTGCATAAATCAAAAAAAGGGTCTGGATACATGGTGCAAAATCCAGGGTAGCGATATATTTTTAATACCTCGGTATTTGCACAATAGACCATTTATGACCTTTGAAAAGAGTGATATGTGCAATATGCAAGGTCGTATAATAGATTTGATACCCTTTTTGATCCTTCCAGCTTGCTTCAGAAGCGAAAATAGGGTATCAGATCTTATTTGCTGCCTAAGATATTGCACAAATCAAATTTGATATGGGATTGCTATGTCCGGGATGTGCAAAATCCGGGGTCGCAAAGATAGTTTGATACCCCGGATTTTTGCACAGATATTTTTCTGGAAAGTATGAATCCTGCAGGAATATTTCTTCCTACAGGTATGCCCGCGTGACAGAGTCGGGGCAGTCCAGTATTCCTTTCGGTTCGCCGGCGTAGAGCAGGGCGCCGCCCATGGTGCCGCCGCCGGGGCCGAGTTCGATTACGTAGTCGGCGTGTTTCATGACCGTCAGGCTGTGTTCTACCAGGAACAGTGTGTTGCCCGCGTCAGTCATTTCGTCGAAGAGGACCAGAAGCTTGCGGATGTCATCCAGATGGAGACCGCTGGTGGGCTCATCGATGATGAAAATACTTCCCTTCCGCTTCAGTTCGCTGGCCAGCTTGACCCGCTGCAGTTCTCCGCCGGAAAGGGTGGTCATGGACTGGTTCAGGTGCAGATAGCCCAGTCCTACCTTCTGCATGGAAACGAGTGCCGGCAGGAACGGTTGGTCCGCAAAGAATTCAGCCGCTTCATTTACGGTCATCTCCATGACCTCTGCAATGTTCTTCCCGCGGTACTGATACTGCAGCACCTCTTTGTTATAACGGGAGCCGCCGCACAGTTCGCAGACGGTCTCTATGTTCTCCATGAAGGCCATCTCGGATACGATAATGCCCTTGCCGCCGCAGGCCGGGCAGGCGCCCTTGGAATTGAAGGAAAACAGCTGATTGCTGACACGGTTTGCCTTCGCAAAGAGATTCCGGATGGCATCGGAGATGTCCAGGTAGGTGGCCGGCGTGGATCGAAGGTTGATGCCGATGTCTTTCTGCTGGATGGAAATGATCTCCTGGTCGCAGACATTCATAAAGTGCTCCATCAGAGAGCTCTTTCCGGAGCCGGCGACACCGGCGATGACCGTGAGTACGCCCAGCGGCAGGTCGACATCCACATGCTTCAGGTTGTGAAGCGAGGCATTCCGAATGGGGAAGAAGCCTGTCGGTTTCCGCACGCTGTCCTTCCAGAAGGTATCCAGCCGGAGCATCCGGCCCGTGATGGTATCGCACGCCAGCAAGTCCGGGTAGCTTCCTTCGAACATGATCTGTCCGCCGTGACGGCCGGCCGCGGGTCCCATGTCCACCACATGATCTGCCATGGCGATGATCTCCCGGTGGTGCTCCACAATAAGGATAGTATTTCCGTGATCGCGCAGGCGGTAGAGGGACTTCTTCAGGCGGTCGATGTCCTTCGGATGCAGGCCGACGCTGGGTTCATCCAACACGTAGACCATGTCCGTGAGCGCGGAATTGATATATTTGGCGATCTTGATGCGCTGTGCCTCGCCGCCGGAAAGAGTGGAGGTGCCGCGGCTAAGGGAAAGATATCCCAGGCCGATCTCCACCAACGCCCGCAGGCGCTTTAAGAGCTCCCGACGGATATCCGATGCCAGCGGGTCCGTGATTCCTTCCACAAAGGAGATGGCTTCCGGAATGGGCATGTCCACGACTTCCGCGATGTTCTTCCCGTTTATGCGGCAGCTTCGCACCTTCTCATTGACTCGGGTGCCGCCGCAGTCCGGGCACACAAAGGTGGAGACCATTTTGTCCAGCACCTTCTGCTGGCGTTTGCCTTCTTTTGTGGTGATGATGCTACGGTACATGCGGGGGAACATACCCTCAAACTTGGCGGATTTCGGCCAGTTGGAGGGCGGATTTTTCAGGCGGATCTGCGGGGAATAGAGAAACAGGTTCAGTTCCTCCTCCGAATAGTCGCGGATCTTTTTGTTCAGGTCGAACAGACCGCTGTAGGCGTAGCGTTTCCAGCGCCATGCCCCGGTGGTAAAGGTGGGGAAATGGATGACATCCTCATCGTTCAGGCACTTGTCAAAATCCACCAGTTTGTGGATATCCAGCTCCGTGACCATGCCGATGCCATCGCACCGCTCGCATTTACCGGCGGGATGGTTAAAGGAAAAGCTGTCGGAATAGCCGATGAAGGGCTCGCCCACGCGGGAAAAAAGAAGCCGCAGCAGGGAATAGATATCGGTGTAGGTTCCCACCGTGGAGCGAGAATTACCTGCCGGCTTTTTCTGGTCGATCACGATGGTCACGGGCAGGTTCTCGATGCGCTCGACCTGCGGCCGGCCATACTTAGGCAGATACTGCTGCACAAAGCTCGGGAAAGTCTCATTCAGTTCCCGGCGGGATTCTGCCGCAATGGTGTCCAGGCAGAGGGATGATTTTCCGGAACCGGAGACCCCTGTAAAGACTGTGATCTTCTTCTTGGGAATGGCCAGGGAAAGATTTTTCAGGTTGTTTTCCGTGGCTCCATAGATATGTATCATGTTATCGTTTGCCATACGTTTCCTCTTACATGTTGAAGCAGCCTCCCCGGCTATCATGCTCCAGGCATTTGCTATGCTCCAGGTATTTGTTATGCTCCAGACAGTTGCTATGCTTCAGGTATTTGCTATGCTCCAGGCGGCTGTTGTGCAAAATTGAAACCTTCAAAAACATTTACAACCCATTTCCGCAAACTTTTTACAAAAAAAGTCATCAAAATGGGTTGTAAATATATATCATGAGCTTAATTTTGCACACGGCAGCAGATATTGTCATTTATCTATGTGCCGTGTCATTTTTCCAAGGTTGTAAGTGTTCAAATTCCAGGACATTTTGAACATCTGCGCAAAATCAGAAGCCTGCAGCAGCAAAAATCCTAGAAATCAGTAAAAACATGGAATTGTCATCAGTTACTCAAATTTATTCATGCCGCAGCGCGTCGATGGGGTTCAGATTGGCTGCCTTCACAGCAGGGAAGAATCCGAAGATCACGCCGATGGCCATGGAGAAGAGCACGGCGACCGCCGCCGCGGGGACGCTGATGGCAGTGGGCATGGTGGTAAGCCGGGATATGACCCGGGCCATGACAATGCCGCCGACCACCCCCAGGATGCCGCCGAGGCTTGTCAGCACGGCTGCCTCTGTCAGGAATTGCCACAAAATGCGGCTCTTCTTGGCACCAATAGCCTTCTTCAGACCGATCTCCCGGGTACGTTCGGTTACGGATACCAGCATGATATTCATAACGCCGATGCCGCCGACCAACAGGGAAATGCTGGCGATCCACAGCAGCTGCTGGCTGGTGGAGGTCTGCAGATCCTGCAGGTTCTTGGCCTGTTTCAGCAGGTCTTCACTCTTGAAGGAAACCTTCTTCCGGGTGGACTGGCTCAGCAGACCGTTCAGGATATCCTGCGCCTTGTTGCCAGCCTGTGTCATGGAGTCCGTATCCACGGCCTTCAGCACCACGGACTGCGGCTCGTCAAACTGATAAGGGATACACCAGGAGGCGTTCGGGATATAGATTTCTCCGCTGCTTTCCTGGCTGTAGGTCTCATAATCTTCCACACTGTTGATGACCGGCTCAAAAGCGGCCTTCTTGTCCACCACGCCTACCACCGTGAAGGGAATGCCCCTGATCTCGATGCAGGTGCCGATGGGATTCACACCTGTGGGGTACAGAGAAGACATGGCCGTATGGTCGATGATGACCACCTTGCGGAACTTTTCATAGTCCGAGGCCAGGAAGTTCCGTCCCCACTGAATATAGTAGCCGAAAACATCAAAATATTTATCGTCGATACCCAGCACCTTCCCGTTGAAGGAGGTGTTCAGGTAATAGATGTTTTCCGCATAGCTGCGATAATTGAAGTAGGATGCCAGTTCCACCTCGTCCAGCGCTTCCAGCTGGGTGCGGGTGTCCTCTGTGAGCAGGGGCACGCCCGAGGGGATGGCGTTCCAGGAATAGTCATAGGCCTCATCGCCCTGATAGAGCTGCACCGTTACCGCGTTGTTGCCGGCACCGATCAGGTTCTGCTTGATCTGCTCGTTGGTCCCCTTGATGGTGGAAACAATGGAGATGATGGCCGCTATGCCTATGATAATGCCCAGCATCGTCAGGATGGAGCGCATCTTGTGGCTCCAGATACCCTGAAATGCCAGGGATATGTTTTCAAACATGCGCCGTCTCCTTTCTACTCATATTGCCAGAGCTCATCGGTGCTGCTTTCAACCGTGGGACTGCCCTCCTGCACCTCTTTCCCATACGGGAAGGCGACATAATCATCCAGGCTGAGCCCCTGCAGGATTTCTGTATACATGCCCCAGATCACCTTTCCGGTGCGGACGTTCTGTTTCTTCAGATTGCCGTTCTTATCCCGCATGTAAACGATGGATTTTCCGTTCTCGGAGCGCACCATGGAATTCAGCAGATAGAAGCTGTCCGCATTCTGGTCCGCCGCGGAGTACATCAGCTGCACAAACTCGCCGTCCTGCAGCGCCGCCGTATCATCCACCACTACCTTAAAAGGATAGTAGGAGGCATTGGAGTTGCCGACGCCATAGTAGTAATTGTTGCTGTCCGTGACCGGGTACGTGGAGATCTCCACGATCTCGCCCTCGTAGGTCTCCCCGGTATTAAAGGACTGCACCGAGACGCTTTGTCCTATTTCTATGGTTCCCAGCTCCAGTTCGCTTACGCTTCCGCTGATATAGTATCCGCCGCCGCCGGAAAGCTCGATCAGAGGCTGGTTGCTTCCCTGCGCCTCGCTCTCGTCCCGCACGGTGCGGATAACGCCGTCAAATTCCGCCGCCACCTGGCCGTTGTCCAGTTCCCGTTTTTTCTTTTCATAATCCAGCTGCGCCTGGCGGATATCCAGATCCAGATCCTTGATGGTGGCTTCCAGGCTGTTGCGCATATTTGCGATCTCAGCCGCCGTGTATTTTACGGAAGTTCCGTCATCGTCATCGCCGCCGTCATCATCGTCGCCCCCGTCATCCCAGGGATCATACTTGGTCGCTTTGGTGGCTTTGGTCGACTCGGTGGAAGAAGTTGCTTCCGTCTCCTCTTCGGAGGTCTCTGTTTCTTCGCTCGCTTCGGTGGCATCCGTTTCCGCTTCCTTCGTGGGCGCCTCGGTGGGAGCTTCCGTGGGAGCTTCCGTGCTTTCTTTCTCTTCTTTTTCCTCCGGCCAGTTGTAGGAATGCTCGCTGATGCTCATCTGAACCAGTTCAAAAATGTATTCAGAGGATTCTTTCTGATCCGCGGAGAGATCTCCGGCGGAGGTCGGTTCTGCTTCCGTTCCTTCTTTGGCGCGCAGGCTTTCTACCGCGCTCTCCAGCGCTTCATTCTTCTCTTTCGGGAGCAGCTTTTCTTTTTCTTTATCCGTGACGCGGAGCACATGAAGGGTAAGCGCAGCCACGCCGTCCTCACCTGCTTCTTCTGCCGTCTCCGGCGCCAGCAGGGTCACGTAGGCTTCATCCTTCCCCTGCGCCAGATATTCCATAAAGGTCTGCGTAAAGACAAAATCACTGGTCCAGTGATAGGTATAGGCTTTCTTTACGCTGCTTCCGTCGTTCTTTTCCTCCAGCTGGACCGGAGGGAAATCCGCCGTGGTAGATTCCTCTTCCGAAGAAGTTTCTTCGGAAGAACTCTCATCAACAGAGCTGCTCTCCGCGCCGGAACCGCTTTCATCGCTGGAACTGCTCTCATCACCAGAGCTGCTCTCATCACTCGAACTGCTCTCGTCCCCGGAACCGCTCTCATCGCTCGAACTGCTCTCGTCCCCGGAACCGCTCTCATCTCCCGAGCCGCTTTCATCGCTCGAACTGCTCTCGCCGCTCTCGCCGCTGCCCGATCCGCTCTCGTTGCCGGAACCGCTCTCACTGCCTGAGCCGCCTTCGCCGCTGCCGGAGCCACCTTCGCCGCTGCCGGAGCCACCTTCGCCGCTGCCGGAGGGAGATGTGTTTCCGTCATCGACCTGGCCTTCGCCCGAGGCTACCCTCTGCACGTCCTGCTCCGGAGCTGACACGGTGATGACCTGCAGTCTTCCGCCGGTGGCCGCCAGCAGCACGCGCTGCAGGCCGCGGGTGCCGTTCGCAGCAAGCACGGAAGTCAGATAATCGCCGTAGTCCGCCGGGAAGGCACGCATCTCATCGGCTTCCTCATCATCGTCATCATCATCTTCCAGATCGCTGCCGCTGTCGCCCGGCTCATAGTCCTCCACCTCTACCTGGTCCTTTTCCGCTACGGACACACCGGGGCGGTAATTCTTGACCTTGGCAAGGTCAGACTGATATTTTTTCATATCCTCCTGCAGCTTCTGGATCTCCAGCTGCTGCCGGTCTACCTCCAGCTGGGTCAGGGTGGTATCATAAGTCATCAGGACATCACCTTTTTTGACGCCCTGCCCCTCCGTCACCTTCACCTGTTCCACCTTCTGCGTGGAGGAGAGGAATACATTCTGGGTATTATCCGCCGTCACGGTACCGTAGCTTTCGGTGTCATCCTCCCAGTAATCGGTCTCCGAAAGTTCCATAACGGCATATACCTTCACAGGTTCGCTGTGCGAGCGTTTCCAGTACAGGCCGCCCGCCACACTGCCGGCAATCAGCGCCAGCACCAGCGCCGCGATCAGTATTCTTTTGATGGCCTTTCCTTTTTGATTCACGCTGTATGCCTCCTATTGTACCGGTCCTGTCAGGATACCGTCCCGGATATGATAGATTTTCTTTGCCCTTCGGGCGATATCCGGTTCATGTGTGATCATTACGATCGTTACGCCTTCGTCGTTCAGCTGCTGGAAGATCTCCATTACCTGTTCGCCGGACTTGGTATCCAGCGCACCGGTAGGTTCATCGGCCAGCAGGATCTTGGGATTTCCCACGATAGCCCGGGCAATGGCAACACGCTGGCACTGCCCGCCGGAAAGCTGATTCGGCCGGAAGGTCATGCGGTCCGCCAGTCCCACTTTTTCCAGAGCGATCGCTGCCTTCTGCCGTCTCTCTCTCTTGGATACGCCCGCGTATAAAAGCGGCAGCGACACATTGTCCTGTGCCGTCAGCTTGGGCAGCAGGTTGAAGGTCTGGAACACAAAGCCGATATAACGGTTCCGGATCTCCGCCATCTGATTGTCATTCTGGCGGGCGATATCCTTCCCTGCCAGTATGTAAGAACCGGAGGTCGGTACATCCAGGCATCCGACCACATTCATGAGCGTCGTTTTTCCGGAACCGGAGGGTCCCATGATGGCGATATAGTCCCCTTCCTCCACAGAAAGAGAGACATCCTTCAGCACGGGGACGGTCAGCTTGCCCTGGGGATAATCCTTATAAATATGGCTTAATTCCAGGATCATTTACCGCTCCTCCTCTGCATCCACGTCATCATAATTTTCAATATCATCCGCAGGCTCTGCACCGATATCATCAAAGCCTTCGATTTCATCTTCGATTTCACCGCCGATGGCTCCAGCCTCATCTGCGCCGGGAGCAAACGCAGGAGAATCGATGTCCTCTTCTTCCAGGTCTTCTTCGTCTGCTTCTTCCCAGTCGCCTTCATCGCCTTCGTCGCCTTCTTCATCTTCCCAGTCGCCTTCATCTTCCCAATCACTTTCCTCTTCGTCGAATTCAGCTTCCTCGAAATATTCTTCATCGTACCGGGTCACCGGCATGCCTTCCTTCAGGGAAATATCGTAGATTGCCACATAATCCTCGGTGGAAAGTCCCTCCGTGATCTCATATTCTTCCAGATCCTCGTCGTACTCACCCAGCGTTACCTGGCGGCGCTCCAGCTTATCGTTATCGTTGGCGACCCACATGTAAGCATTGCCGTCTTCGGCCTGTTCTATAAAGGATGCAGACAGCCAGAGGGCACCGTCGGATTCCTCCGCCGCGTCGCCCATTTCAATATATACGTGCTGTCCCATCATCAAGCCCTCGGAGTCATCCAACTTAATATAGAAGGGATACTGCGTGGACTGGGAGGAAGACTCTTCCTCCTCCTCTTCATAACTGGCGGTATCCGCGACCGGGTTCTCCGTGTCTACCTTTTCCAGGGTCCCTTCCCAGGTCTGGGCAGAATCCACGCGGGAGCGGATGAGCATGGTCTCGCCTTCCATGCCCATAAGCGCGGCGCGGTTCATTTCGTTGATGGTACCTTTTACTCGATAGTTGCCGGTCTCCATCAGCACAATGTAAGCCTTGGTGTTGCCGTAGTCATCTGTCTCTCCCTTTTCGTTGATGCTCTGCACCACACCGTCAATGGGAGAGGTGACATCTGCGTTGCCCAGCGTTTTTTCCAACTGCTCCTGGGCCGCCTTTTTGACCTCCAGCTGATATTCGCTCTCCTTCACATCCGTTTCCAGCGTCTGGATCTCAATGCTGTAGGACAGCTGTTCGGAATCCTTGGCCTTCGCTTTTTCCTTGGTCAGCTTGTCGATCTGCTTTTTGGTATTATCAATGGTATTCTGCAGTTTTTCCAGTTCCAGCTTGCCGGTATCCACGGCCAGCTTCATCTCATCCTGGTCATAGGTAAAGAGGACATCGCCCTTCTTGACTGTCTGTCCCGCGGAGACCTTCAGCTCCGCTACCTTCCGGTCCTCTTCTTTATTAATATCATGCGTATTCTGAGAGACGACCACGCCGGAATAGCGGTCCTGCGCGCCCATCCCGCCCAGACCGGTCAGCATGGCCACGGACTGTACTGCTACGGTGTCTTCCGCCTTGCCATTATCTCCGCAGCCGCAGGCGAATAAAGCCAGGCAAAGAAGTATAACTGTCATCACTTTTTTCTTCATCTATATAGCCTCCCGGGGATACTATTATTGTAATTAGTGTACCACATTAAACCCCAAAATTGTTTGATATGTTTGTGAATTATTCCTTAAGATAAATATTTTACTCCGTGCGTGGCTTTTTTTCAAGTGCGAAAACGGATAAGCTTTCTTCATATCTTCCCTTTATATTTCATTTCATAAACAAAAAACAAATTTTTTTAATTTTTGTGTATTGATTCCCGCGCTGTTATATATTATAATCCAAAAGAACAGTAGGTTTTTCCATGACTAATCGGAAACAATTGCCAACATGTCATTCGCTGAATGTATTTGTTAAGCGCATTCAACTCATAACGTAAGCAGCACATTATATATTTTTTTTATCATAATCTAGGCAGTTAGTCATAACTTGCCAGAAAGGGATCTCTCATGACACTCAAACAACTGGAATATTTCCTGGCTATCGCAGAAGCAGGTCATATCACCGCAGCCGCCAAAAACCTGAATATCTCTCAGCCGCCCCTCTCTCTCCAGCTGAAAGCCCTGGAAGATGAACTGGGCGTACAGCTTTTCGAGCGCGATAAGCGGAATCTGACCATCACGCATGAGGGCCTTATTTTAAAAGAGCGGGCCATCGCTATTCTGAACCAGGTCAATGACACCGTACGGGAACTGCAGAATCTGGGCGTAGACGCCCAGGGCACCATCCGCATCGGCACGGTAGCTTCCGTAGCTATTCATCTGCTGCCGGAGCGCATTGTCAAATTCCGCACGGATCATCCGAACGTGGATTTCCAGATCTTCGAAGGAAACACAACTGCCATCACCGAGATGATGGAAAACGGACAGGTTGATCTGGGCATCATCCGCGAACCCTTCAACACCGGTATCTACAACAGTGTTCCCCTGCGGGAAAGTTCTGCCGACGAACACGAAGAATCCTTCGTGGCTGTGGGCAAACCGGAGTTCTTCGAAGGCGACGGAGATGAGATCGCCCTCGCGGATCTTCGGGGCAAGCCACTGATCCTGCACCGCAGATTTACCGATCTGATCAACAACTACTGCCGGCAGAGAGGCTTCTCGCCCAACGTCATCTGCCAGAACAGCGAGATCGCTTCTTCCTTAAGCTGGGCGGAAGCCGGACTAGGGATCGCCATTGTGGCCAATGCCCAGACGGTGCGTGAAAAAGCGCCCAAGCTGGTCATCCGCAAGATCGTCAATCCGACGATCGCCTCCCAGCCCTACCTGGTATGGGACAAGAACCGGAACATCTCCCATCTGGCCAAACAATTTATCGATCTGTTTTCGTAATTAAAAAAGCAAAAGTGGGTCAGAAGGGACGTTTAAATGTGACCCACTGCAGCGTTTTAACGCTTCAGTGGGTCACATTTAAACGTCCCTTCTGACCCACTTTCCTTATTGTCCTACCTGGAACATCATATCGCCATAGCTGGGATACGGCCAGTAGGTCTTATCTACCAAAAACTCCAGCCGGTCGATCGGCTCCCGCAGTTCTTCCATGGCGGGAACCACCTCGTCGCGGAACAGTCTGGCGGATGTTTCTATATCCTCCTCTGCAGCCTTCTGTGCCGTCACCTCCAGATACGCCATGGCATTCTTGGCATCCGAAAGCAGGTCGGAGCATTCCAGGATCAGTTCCCGCTGTGCGCTTACATCTGCATCCGGACAGGCTGTCATTACCTGCGTCATGGACTGGCCCAGCATCCCCAGATAGCGGATGACTGCCGGAATATATTTTTTGCCGGCCATATTCAACATCGTATGCGCTTCTATATTGATGGTCTTGGCGTAGATCTCGTAGGCGATCTCCTGACGGGCCGCAAGCTCTGACAGACTCATCACGCCGAGGCGTTCGAACATTTCTACAGATTCCGGTGTGGTAAGTGCCGGGATGGCGTCCACCATGCTGGGAATATTGGGCAGGCCGCGTCTTGCCGCTTCCTTCACCCACTCTTCCGCGTAGCCGTCGCCGTTGAAAATAATGCGCCGGTGCTCCCGCAGGTTTTCGGCGATGATCATCTGCGCTTCCGCGATCGGGTCCTCTGCAGCCTCCATGCGGTCCGCCGCCTCACTAAAGGCTTCGGCTACGATGGTGTTGATGACCACGTTGCAGTCGGCAATGGAATCCGAGGATCCCACCATACGGAATTCAAACTTATTGCCGGTAAAGGCAAAGGGCGAGGTCCGGTTGCGGTCCGTGGCGTCCTTGGCAAACTCCGGCAGCGTGCTGACGCCTGTATGAAGCACATCGCCCTTCTTGGTATGGGTGGCTTCACCGGTGATGATCAGCTGATCCACGATATCCTCCATCTGCTCTCCCAGGAAGATAGAGATGATGGCGGGCGGTGCCTCCTGCCGGCCCAGACGGTGGTCGTTCCCCACATCCGAAGCAGACCAGCGAAGCAGATCCGCGTGCAGATCGACCGCTTTGATGATACAGGAAAGTGTCATCAGGAAGAGCTGATTTTCATGCGGTTTCTTGCCGGGATTCAGAAGGTTGATGCCGTCATCCGTGCTCAGGGACCAGTTATTATGCTTGCCGGACCCGTTCACCCCCGCAAAGGGCTTTTCGTTCAGCAGGCAGGTCAGGCCGTGGCTGCAGGCAATTTTCTTCATGCATTCCATGATCAGCTGGTTCTGGTCCGTGGCCACGTTGCACTGCGCGTAGATGGGCGCCAATTCATGCTGGGCCGGTGCCACTTCATTGTGCTGTGTCTTGGCCGGGATCCCCAGCCGCCACAGACGATCGTTCAGATCCCGCATGAAGCCGCCGACGGATTCCGGGATGCTGCCGAAATAATGATCCTCCATCTCCTGCCCCTTGGAAGGCATGGCACCGAACAGGGTCCGCCCGGTGTAGATGAGGTCTTTTCGTTTCAGGTAATTTTCCCGCGAGATCAGGAAGTATTCCTGTTCTGCGCCTACACAGGGCATCACCTGCCGGCTGGTGGTATTTCCCATCAGCCGCAGCACGCGCAGCGCCTGCTCGTTCAGCGCCTGCATGGAGCGCAGCAGCGGCGTCTTTTTATCCAGGGCCTCTCCCGTATAGGAGCAGAAGGCCGTGGGAATGCACAGGATGGTCCCCACGGAGCCATGCTTCAGGAAGGCCGGGGAGGTGCAGTCCCAGGCCGTATAGCCGCGCGCCTCAAAGGTGGAACGGATCCCGCCGGAGGGGAAGGAAGAAGCATCCGGCTCTCCCTTGACCAGCTCCTTGCCGGAAAATTCCAGGATGGTGCGCCCGTCCGGCGTCGGTGCGGACACAAATGCATCGTGCTTTTCGGCGGTCACGCCGGTCATGGGCTGGAACCAGTGAGTATAGTGGGTAGCCCCGTGCTCAATGGCCCAGTCCTTCATGGCATTGGCCACCACCTCCGCCGTGGAGGGCTTCAGTTCACTGCCCTCACGGATGGTCTTCTTCAGATCGTCATAGATTCTCTTAGGCAAGCGCTCCCGCATTACCGTATCATTAAAGGAATCCATGCCGAAGATTTCCGCAACGTTCTTCGTTTCACTCATATATTTTCTCCTGCAGTACAGATTTTACACGGGTCAGGATATCCTGCGCGATCTCGCTGACCCCTCTTTCGCCATCGATCACCGCCACCTTCTCCAGATCTTTCAGGCGTGCGAACGCCTCCAGGTAGCGGTCGCGGGTCTCCTCCAACCGTTTCCGGTTCTCAAAGATCTCCACGTGATTCCGGCCCGCCAGGATGCGCTTCATGGCTGTTTCCGGGGAAATATCCAAAAACAGTGTGAGGTCCGGCCGCTTAATTTCGGCGCAGGGGGCATTGGCTTGAATGACCCAATCCATGGAAAGGTCCACGCTCTGATAGGCATAGCTGGAAAAATAGTAGCGGTCCGTAAGCATCACGGTCCCCTCTTCCAGGGTCTTCACAATACCGTTCTCTGTATTCAGCAGATGGTCCAGACGGTCCGCCACGAACATCGGGGCGATCACCCTGGGATCGCTCTTCACCTCTCCCTTTAAGACCTGCCGGAGCAGTTTTCCGAAGGGGGAATCCGTAGGCTCTGCTGTAGCAGCACACGAATATCCCTGCGCCTCCAGCGTTTCCTGCAGAAGCCGGATCTGCGTGCTCTTGCCGCAGCCGTCGATCCCCTCAAAAGCGATCAGGATACCTTTCTTCAACGGTCGTTCCATAGCATAACCCCTCTATTCCGCAAAATTGCCGGTATACAGCTGATAGTATTTTCCTTTTTCTTCCAGAAGCTGTTCGTGCGATCCCCGCTCGATAATACGCCCCTGCTCCAGGACCATGATACAGTCACTGTTCTGAATGGTAGAGAGACGGTGGGCGATCACAAAGGTGGTGCGACCCTTCATCAGCCGGTCCATGCCTGCCTGCACCTGACGCTCCGTACGGGTATCGATGGAACTGGTCGCTTCGTCCAGGATCAGCACCGGCGGATCCAGCACGGCGGCCCGGGCGATAGCCAGCAGCTGACGCTGTCCCTGACTCAGGTTGGCGCCGTTATTCCGCAGCAGCGTATCGTACCCCTGGGGAAGCCGGCGGATAAAGCCATCCGCCCCGGCCAGCTTTGCGGCATTTTCCACATCCTCATCCGTGGCATCCAGGCGTCCGTAGCGGATATTTTCCCGCACGGTATCCGTAAACAGATTCGTTTCCTGCAACACGATGCCCAGGGAACGCCGCAGGTCGTATTTTTTGATCTTCTGGATATCCTGCCCGTCCACCGTGACCGTACCGCTCTGGATCTCGTAGAAACGGTTGATCAGGTTCGTGATGGTGGTCTTCCCGGCGCCGGTGGAGCCAACAAAGGCAATCTTCTGTCCGGGCTCGGCAAACAGATTTACATCGTGCAGGACCGTCTTCTTGCCGTCATAGCTGAAATCCACATCCCGGAAGATCACATGTCCCCGCATGGGAATATATTCCACCGTGCCCCGGCTGGGGTAGGGATGCTTCCAGGCCCACTCCCCGGTGCGCTCTTCGCACTCGGTGATCTGCCCGTTTTCCGTGCGGGAGCGGACCAGCGTGATACAGCCATCGTCCACCTCCGGCTTTTCATCCAGCAGCGCAAAAATACGTTCCGCGCCGGCCAGCGCCATGACAATGGCGTTCATCTGGGTGGTGATCTGATTGACCGGCATATTAAAACTCTTATTAAAGGTCAGGAAGCTGGCCAGTTTTCCCAATGTGAAGCCGCCGAAGCCCACCAGGGCCAGGGCGCCGCCTGCGATGGCGCACACCACATAGCTCACATTGCCCAGCTGCGCGTTCACAGGTCCCATCATATTAGCAAAGCGGTTGGCGGAATCCGCGCTCACGAACAGTGATTCGTTCAGTTCGCGGAAGTGATCGATGGACTCCTGCTCGTGGCAGAACACCTTGACCACCTTCTGGCCCTCCATCATCTCCTCTATGTTGCCGTTGACCGCCGCCAGATCCTTCTGCTGTGCCAGGAAGAAGCGGCCGGACAATCCCGCCAGCTTTCCGCTGGTGAACATCATAATGCCGACCATGACCAGCGTCAGTATTGTCAGGGGAACGGAAAGCATCAGCATGCACACCAGCACGGTGATGACCGTCAGCCCGCTGTTGATGAACTGCGGAATACTCTGGCTGATCATCTGCCGCAGCGTATCTGTGTCATTGGTGTAATTGGACATGATGTCCCCGTGGGGATGGGTGTCGAAATAACGGATCGGCAGCCCTTCCATATGCACGAACATGTCATCCCGGATGCGCTTCAGTGATCCCTGGGACACATAGATCATAATGCGGTTGTAGGTAAAGCTGGCCGCGATGCCCAGTGCATAAAAACCTGCTACCTGCATCATGGCGCGGGCCAGCCCGCTGAAATCCTTTACATCGGCGACCAGCAGCGGCGCGATGTAATCATCGATCAGATGCTGCGTGAACATGGTGCCCCTGGCATTGCAGAGCACACTGATCACAATGCAGATGGCCACCGCGATCATCTGCCAGCGGTAGTACTGCATGATAAAGCCCATCAGACGCTTAAAGAGGCCCACCGGGTCCTTCAGCTTGGGGCGGGGTCCCCTTCCCCGGCCGCGCATGCCGCCTCCGGCCGGTCTGGTATTCCGATTCTGTTCTGCCATCAGTTCTCACCTCCCGCCGCATCAAAATCCGCATCCCTGTAGGCCGCGTCATAATTACCAGGCGTCTCATCAAAGTCTCCGCCGGCATTCATCTGGGATTCGTAGATCTCCCGATAGATCGCATTGTTCTCCAGAAGCTCTTCGTGCGTCCCAAAGCCGTTCACCTGGCCGTCCTCCAGCACCAGGATACGGTCCGCGTCCATCACGGAGGAAATACGCTGGGAAATGATGATCTTGGTCGTTCCGGGGATTTCCTCCCGGAAGGCCCGGCGGATACGAGCGTCCGTGGCCGTGTCCACCGCGCTGGTGGAATCGTCCAGGATGAGTACCCGGGGCTTGCGCAGGAGCGCGCGGGCAATGCAGAGGCGTTGCTTCTGTCCGCCGGACACATTCGTGCCGCCCTGCTCTATATAGGTGTTATAGCCGTCCGGGAACTGGGAGATAAATTCATCCGCGCAGGCCAGCTTTGCCGCGTGAATGCACTCCTCCTCTGTGGCATCCGCATCGCCCCAGCGAAGGTTTTCCAGGATTGTGCCGGAAAAGAGCACATTTTTCTGCAGCACCACGGCCACCTGACGGCGCAGCGTGTCCAGATCATAGGTGCGAACATCCTTGCCGCCCACGCGCACACACCCGTCGTTTACATCGTACAGGCGGCTGATCAGACTGATCAGGGTGGACTTGGAACTGCCCGTGCCGCCGATAAGGCCAATGGTCTCTCCGCTCCCTATCTCCAGGGTAACATCCTTCAGCACGTTATTCTCACTTTCCTGTCTATAGCGGAAGTTTACGTGCTCAAAGGAGATGGATCCGTCCGGAATCTCATAATCCGGATGCTCCGGGTTGGTCAGAGAGCTCTTTTCATTCAGCACCTCTGAAATACGTCTGGCGCTGGCGTAGCTCATGGTGACCATCACGAAGACCATGGACATCATCATCAGGCTCATCAGGATATTCATGCAATAGGCCAGCATGCTCATCAGCTCGCCGGTGGTCAGTTCGTTCTGCACGATCATCTTTGCGCCAAGCCAGCTGATCAGCAGAATACAGGTATAGACCGTGCTCATCATAATGGGCATGTTCCAGGTCAGGGTCTTTTCCGCCTTAATGAACATGCGGTACAGATTCTCGCTGGCCTTCTTGAATTTATCGCGCTCGTAATTTTCGCGCACATAGGCCTTTACCACGCGGATGCCCGTCACATTTTCCTGCACACTGGCATTCAGGTCGTCATATTTTTCAAAGACCTGACGGAAATAGCCCGTCACGCGGGACATGATCAGCAGCAGGAAGAACGCCAGCACAACGACGGCCACCAGATAGACGGTCGCCAGCCGGGAACTGATATAAAAGGACATGGACATGGCGACGATCAGCGAGATCGGGGCGCGCACGAACATGCGCAGGATCATCTGATATGCCATCTGCAGATTGGTCACATCCGTGGTCAGACGCGTCACCAGGCCCGCGGTGGAAAACTTATCGATGTTGGCAAAGGAGAAGGTCTGGATATTTTCGAACATCGTCATGCGAAGGTTCCTGGCAAAACCCGTGGAAGCCCGCGCACCGAACGCTCCGCCAAGCAGGCCGAAAAGCAGGCCGAAAAGCGCTGCAACGACCATAAGCCCGCCGACCCGCAGGATGTGGTTCATATCTCCTTTTTCCACACCGTTATCAATAATAGAGGCCATCAGCAGCGGGATGACCATCTCCATGATAACCTCCAGCACCATCATGACCGGGGTCAGGATGGATGGCCATTTAAACTCTTTCACTTGCCCGGCCAGTGTTTTTAACATATCTATTCCCCTGTTTAGAATAAGGCAGCCTTTCCCAACGGGGACAGGCTGCCTTGTTATCCGGTTTCTTCGTGCGGCAGGCCGCACTTATTCCATTAGTCAGTCACGTAGGGCATCAGGGCCACGTGGCGGGCTCTCTTGACCGCGTTGGTCAGCGCTCTCTGATGCTTTGCGCAGGTGCCGGTGATGCGGCGGGGCAGAATTTTGCCTCTCTCGGATACATACTTTCTCAGCTTCGCAGTATCCTTGTAATCAATAACACAATTCTCTTCTCCGCAGAAAACGCATACTTTCTTTCTGCGACGGATGCCGCCGCGTCTCTTCATAGGACCGTCTGCTCTCTCTTTATTAAAAGCCATGGTAAATACCCTCCTGATAAATAGTGGTAAGCCCCGGACCGAGCTGGGGCTCTCCTCCCGCTTTAGTTGAACGGGAGATCCTCATCGTCCACACTGTCGGGGATGTTCATAAATCCGCCGTCCATGGGAGCCGGGGCCGCCTGGGCCGGGGCGGGACGATTCTGCGCCGGGGCCTGATAGCCGCCGGGCTGGTTATTTCCGTTATATCCATTGCCGCCGGTATAACCGCCGGCATTCGCCTGAGCGTTCTTGCTTTCCGCAAACTCGATCTCCTCGGCGATGATCTGAACACTGAAAACCCTCTGTCCTTCGCGGTTGGTATAGTTATCATTCTGGATGCGGCCTGTCATCACGATCTTGGTGCCCTGATGCAGGTAACGCTCTACAAACTCTGCCAGCTTTCCGAATGCAGTGCAGTTGAAGAAATCAGCGTCTGTCTGATCTCCCTGACGGCGGAAGCGGCGATCCACGGCGATGCTGTACCTTGCGATGGCCAGGGAATTGTCTCCGCCGGAATAGCGGATCTCAGGTTCTCTGGTCAGCCTTCCCATAAGAATGACCTTGTTCATGAAATACCTCTCTTATTATTCTTCGGGTCTTACGATCAAAAACCGAATGACCGGCTCCATCACACGAATGTGGGATTCCAGCTGAGCAGGGCAGTCTGCCTCTGCCTCGAAGGTGATAAAGGTGTAGTAGCCTTCCTTCATCTTCTGGATCTCATAGGCCAGTCTCTTTTTGCCCCAGTCATCGATACCGGTGATGGTACCGCCGTAGGTGGCAATGTAGTTCTTGACCTTCTCCATGGCAGCAGCTCTGTCCTCATCCTCGATTTTTGAGCTGAGAACAACGGCTAATTCGTACTTGTTCATGTCAGTACCTCCTTTTGGACTCTTGGCCCCTCCTGTCCGGAGGAGCAAGGATAAGATATGTCACAAAGCAGTATTCTACCATACTGCCTTGGCATTTGCAAGCTTGATTTTTTGCTATTTGTGTGGTTTTTTTGTTCTTAGCGATCTTTCTGCGCCGCGCGCACCTCCGCCACCTTTTTCTGGATCTTGGCGGTCGGCGTCAGCAGGCTCTCGGTGGGCGAATCGTGATTGCTGGTGTCGATCAGGGCAGCCAGATATTCGCACATATCCACGCTTACATAATAATCGCGGGCCAGAAGCTCCGGTGTCTGATAGATCAGGTTGGTGGTGTAGATGCAGTCGATCAGGCCGGCTTCTCTGGCGCGGTCGAAGGGCTCCATGCCTTTGGTGAACAGACCAAAGGTAGCGCACACAAAGACCTTCCGGGCCTTCCGCTCCTTCAGCTGTCTGGCAACATCAAAAACGCTCTCGCCGGAAGCGATCATATCGTCCACCACGATCACATCCTTGCCCTCCACGGAGGAGCCCAGAAATTCGTGGGCGACAATGGGATTCTTGCCGTCCACCACGCGGGTATAGTCCCTGCGCTTGTAGAACATGCCGACATCCAGCCCCAGCACATTGGCAAAATAGATGGCGCGGCTGATGGCGCCCTCATCCGGGCTGATGACCATCATGTGATCGGAATCCAGCCGCAGATCCTCGTGATCGATCATCTCCTTGACGAACTGGTAGGTGGGCATAACGGTCTCAAAACCGTTCATGGGAATGGCGTTCTGCACGCGCGGATCATGGGCATCAAAGGTGATGATGTTCTTTACGCCCATGGCGGTGAGTTCCTGCAGGGCCATGGCGCAGTCCAGGGATTCCCGGCCGCCTCTTTTGTGCTGCCGGCCCTCATACAGGAACGGCATGATCACGCTTACGCGCTTGGCTTTTCCGCCCACGGCAGCGATCACGCGCTTCAGGTTCTGGAAATGATCATCCGGGGACATGGGATTTTTCTGTCCGTACATGGAATATTCCACGCTGTAGTTGGTGATATCTACCGTAATGAACAGGTCCATGCCGCGGACGGACTGTTTGATCACGCCCTTGCCCTCTCCGGAACCGAAGCGGGGAAGATCGACATCGATCATAAAGGAGTTCTTTCCATAGCCTGCCACCTCCATAGGACGCTGTTTGCGCCAGGAGGCCAGGTAGGAATCCACATGGCTGACAAATTCCTCACAGCCGGGCAGGGCGATCAGGCCAAGAGGCCCGCGGGGCATTGTGATCACTTCTTTTTTGACTTCACTCATGGGATACAGTCTCCTTCCGAAGGTTTTTTTGCAGCCGGATATCCTGATTCGGAAATTGCAAAATGCGGTAGTGCCCCACAATGCGTGAGGCCACACGATCCGAATAGATCCGGGAAATATCGTTCATGGACAGGTTCGTGGATATGATGGTGGATTTTCCCCGCAAAATCCGTTCATTCAGCAGATAAAAGAGGCGGGTGATCACGAACTGGTTGGTCAGTTCGGTCCCCAGATCATCGATGATCAGGAGGTCACAGGTGGTCATCAGACCGGTGTCTGTGCCGCCCGCGCCACGCCCGAAGGCTTCTTCCGCCAGTGCCTCGAACAGTGCCGGGGCGGAAAGATACAGCACCGGATGGAACCGGTCCAGCAGCTCTCTGGCGATACAGTTGGAAAGGAAGGTCTTTCCGGAGCCTGCCTGGCCCGTCAGCAGCAGATTGGCCGGTGGATCACCGAATTCATCAATAAAATCCCACGCGGCTTCCTGGATCTGCGCCATGACATCTGCCGGCGCAAGTCTTTCGCCTTTCTGCGGTATTTTCCGGAAAAATTCCGACTGATAGGTCGTGAAATTTTCTTTCTCCAGGATATCCCGGATGGCGGACTGGTCGTACAGCAGATTGATGACCGCCCGCTTGCGGCAGTGACACGGCTCCCCGTTTATATAGCCGGTATCCCGGCAGTCCGGGCAGTCGTAGTGCAGCTCCAGATAATCGGCAGGAAGACCGGCCTCCTTCAGGAGCCTGGCCCGCCGATGCTGCAGCACCGAAACTTCCGAAGCATGCTCGTCACGGCTCTCCCGGTCTCCCAGGAGCGCCGCCTGCGCCCTCGCATAGGAAGCGTCCGCGATCTCTTCTTCCAGTTCCTTCAGGGCAGGAATGCGCGCGTAGGCCTTCTGTATCCGGCGGTCCCGCTCATCCAGCTGCCTGGCCCGGATACGCCCGTATTCGCGCTCCAGACTGTCGTATTGCGCGTTCGTAAGCGGCATATCCCCTCTTTTCCGGTACGCCGTGCGTACCTGTTCTTATCAGCCCCCGATCCTTCCGGCGGCCAGCAGCGCGTCATAATCCATTTCCCGCTGATCATATCCGCCGGCCCCGGATCTGGCGCCTTCTCTTTTTGCCTGCGGCTGTGTACGTTTATACTGTTTCCGATGCGTCTCCGCCTGTGTCCGCGCCTCCGGCAGGGTAGTGACCCCCGCCGCATGCCACGCAGTCAGGATGGAATCCGCATATTCAAAGCTGGGCGTATGGATGGCCGACATGGTCCGCGCGCAGGCTTCCGTGACCACCTCCAGCGGCATGCCGTATTCCTGGCGCCACTTCTGCAGGAAGGCCCTCTCCTCTGTGGTGAGCACTCTTCCGCTGATGCCAAAGGTGCGCATGATCTGCCTTGTCTCTCGCGAAAACGACCGGTGCGCCTCCTTGGCCTGTGCCATGGTGCGGATGCCGTCCGCGTGCCAGTCCAGTGCCACCGTCTCGATATAACGGTTGTTCCGATGACCGCCGCCCACACAGTATTCAATTAAGTATTCGATCAGATCCTCCGGGAAACGGAGTTCATCATACAGATATCCCAGAAGCCGCACATCCTTAGGGGAGAGCGTACGTCCCAGATACTGTTCCGCAACGAACAGGATCTGCGCGAATTCCTCATCCTGTTTCAGGCGGGAAAGCGCTTCCTCGGATACGGTGGCCGTTCTTACAGGAGAAGCTCCCCGGACAGCCGGCGCAGCCTGCAGCTCTGTGGGAACCGTTCCCGCAGGAACAGGAGCAGGCACGACCGGTTCAGGAACCGCCGGTTCCGCTCCGGAGGTCATCTCCGGCACCGGCAGCAGGCGTATGCCCTCGATTTCTCCGTTTTCCTCCCGCAGCTGCAGCAAGCCCTGTTTCTGCCAGTAACGCAGGGCACGCAGCACATCCTTTTCCGTATGATTCAGCTGATCCGCCAGTGCGGATATGGTAAACTGCCCGTCCGTCTGTGCAGACCGACGCAGCAATGTCAGATATACTTTAACAAATTCGCCGTTAGCCTCCGGCATATAGTGATCCAGAAACAGATTCGATACCGCCGTAAAGGTCACCGCGCTCATTTTTTCCAGCACCACTTGCTCACACACCTCTTTCCCCCAGACGGCCTTTCCCCCCGAAATGGCCGGCTCCCCACACGGGAGCGCGTTCAGTATAACACACGTTTTTTGTTTTGAAAACAGTGTGCCAGGAGCCCAAAATTTCTGTGGAAAAATGTGGATTCTGTGGAAAAGTCCTCAAAATGCCCATTTTCCGCGCCTTTTCGGCCCTGTTTTTCCACCGTCTGTGCGGTGAGGTGAAAATGTGGATTCTGTGGAAAAGCTACCGGGAAAGCAGGTGATCACCCACTTTATCTATATCTCCGGCCCCCATAGTTATCAACAATTCTCCGTGGAGAAATTTTTTATTAACAAATTTTTCGATTTCTTCAAACGTGTCAAAACAGACCGCACTCTTCCCGCGGCGGATCAGTTCCCGCTCCAGATCATGCGAGCTGATCCCCAGATCATCCGTCTCACGGGCCGGGTAGATCTTCGCCAGCACGACCTCATCCGCCAGCGAGAGGGCATCCGCGAACTCCTGCATCAGGGATTTTGTCCGGCTGTAGGTGTGCGGCTGGAAGATGCAGACGATCTTCTCTCTGCCGCTCTTTCTTGCCGCCGTCAGCGTAGCGCGGATCTCATCCGGATGATGGGCATAGTCATCCACCACCAGCACATCCCCGGGCAGCACGCCCTTGCGCTCAAAGCGGCGGTGCGTACCGGTAAAGGATTCCAGCCCCTGCCGGATCGCTTCAAAGGAAATGCCAAGCTCGACGGCACAGGCGACCGCTGCTAGGGCATTTTTCGCATTATGTTCCCCCGGAACCGCCAGGGTCAGTTTCCCCAGTTCCTGCGCGCCCTTCCACACGGTAAACACGGGACATCCGTGCTCATCGTAGGTAAGATCTGTCATGCGGTAATCGCTGTCCGCCTTAGCGCCGGTCTTCACCACACGGCAGGGCAGACCTTCGGTAAAGTAGGATACCTCCGGGATATCATCGCTGATGATCAGCAGCCCGTCTTTCGGCAGCAATCCGGCAAAGCGCCGGAAGGAATGACGGATATCATCCAGATCCTTAAAGAAATCCAGGTGATCCGCTCCTACGTTCAGAATGATGCCTACGGTGGGGAAGAACGACAGAAAGCTGTTGGTATACTCGCAGGCTTCCGTCACGAACAGGTCCGAAGCACCCACGCGAATGTTCCCGCCGATGGAATCCAGCATACCACCCACGGAAATGGTGGGGTCTGCATCCGCTGCCAGCAGGATCTCCGTGATCATGGAGGTGGTCGTAGTTTTCCCATGAGTACCGGCCACCGCTACCGCGGTGCCGTAGTTTTTCATCATCTGGCCCAAAAGCTCGGCACGGGTCAGCATGGGAAGCTCCCGGCGCACCGCTTCCGCGAACTCCGGATTATCGGGATGAACGGCTGCGGTATAGACCACCACGTCGATACCGTCCACTATATTTTCTGCCCGCTGGCCGATGGCCACCTGAGCCCCTTCATTCTGCAGTCTGTCTGTCAGCGGGGACGCGTGCATATCGGAGCCGGACACCTTAAAGTTCCGGCCCAGAAGGACCTCTGCCAGGCCGCTCATGCTGATGCCGCCGATGCCGATAAAATGTACCCATACCGGGCGGTTAAAGTCGATCTGATACATATCGTCTACTCCTGTCTGAATATCAGTTTCCGAAAGAAAAGCAAGGCTGTGTACAGGATATGTACACAGCCCGCAAATAAGCTGTTTATTCTGCCACCTCCGTTTCGGCGGCAGCCTCAGTCTCAGCGGCCGCTTCCGTTTCGGCGGCAGCTTCCGTCTCAGTGTTCTCTGTTTCTTCAGCGGCCTCTGTCTGTGTGAGGCCTGCGAAGTCCTGCACCACCTGAGAGGTCACGCTGTAATCCGGCAGGGAGTCTTTATAAGCCTTATACTGGCTCCATCCGGTGTAGCCGATACCGCCGATGATAATTGCCGCCAGCAGTACGCCTGCGCCGATCCATGCCACACGGGTGGCCTGTTTTTTCCGTTTTTCTTTGGCCAGGTTCTCCTTGCGGTTCTTTTTCTGCGCTTTATAATCATTCATTTTTTCAACGCTCATGACGATACTCCTCATTTTGGCGATTTTTTTCAGGCAGGCTTCTGCCCTGCCTTCAACCTTACACATTCTACACCCTTTTTGGGTGCTTTGCAAGTATCTTTTACAGCAGCATCATGATCAGCGGAATGGTGCCGATACAGCAGAGACTGGACAGGAAGATCGCTCCGGCCGCCAGCTCCACATCCTGGTCATACTGCTGGGCCAGAATCAGGCTGACGGAAGGGCATGGCATTGCCATGATCAGGGCCACAACGCCTCCCAGCACACTGCCCTCGGGCAGCGGCAGAAGCTTCAGCAGCGCAATGATCACCAGCGGGGACACGATCAGCCGTATGGCGGAAGCGGTCCATATATCCCGGTCCCGGAACACCTTCGACAGACTTCCGCCGGAAAGCGTCAGTCCGATCAGGAACATGGACAGGGGCGTGGTGATCCCTCCAAAGGACTGCACCACCGTCACCACCGCATCCGGCAGGGACAGTTGAGACAGGAAGAAGAACAGTCCGATCACCACCGCATAGTTGTTGTTGGTCAGTAGGATCTTTTTCCAGGGAATCTTTCCCTGGTCATCTCCGTTCATGCAGATCACGCGGGTGCCCAGGCTCCAGGCTATGCAGTTGTACGCCAGATTCATAATGGACGCCAGGAACAGCCCGTCGTCCCCGAAAATCGCCTTGACCAGCGGGAAACCCATAAAACCGATGTTGCAGAGCGCGGCCGAAAGCGTCCACACGTTGCGCCGCTCCTGCGCCACCCCGCACAGCCGGGATACCGGCAGATATAAAATCAGGCCTCCGCCAAAAACGATCAGACCCATTATAAATATAATGAACGAATCCCGGATCAGCGCAGGATCATAGGGGCGCAGCATGGAAGAAAAGATGGTGCAGGGAAGGGTCACGTTCATCAGGAAGGACGTGAAATCCCCCTGAGCGCTCTTTCCTACCACCTTGGCGCGCCCCGCCGCGAAGCCGACAGCGATCATAATAAATATAACTGTCAGATTAGAAACTATAATACTGAAATTCATGTCACACCTTAAAGCGGTACCCCACGCCCCAAATGGTCTCGATATACTGCGGCTTGGAGGTATCCGCCTCTATTTTTTCGCGGATCTTCTTGATATGCACGGTCACCGTTGCAATATCCCCCAGGGATTCCATATCCCAGATATTGGAGAAGAGCTCCTCTTTGGTGAAAACACGATTCGGATTGGAGGCCAGGAAGGTCAGCAGATCAAATTCCTTGGTCGTAAAGTTCTTCTCCACCCCATTGATAAATACCCGTCTTGCGGTCTTATCGATCTTCAGCCCGCGGATCTCGATGATCTCATTCTTTTTCTGCACGCCGCCGACCAGACGCTCATAGCGGGAAAGATGAGCTTTTACGCGTGCTACCAGCTCGCTGGGAGAAAAGGGCTTGGTGATATAATCATCCGCCCCCAGGCCTAGGCCGTGGATCTTATCAATATCATCCTTCTTGGCGGATACCATGAGTACCGGGGTATCCTTTTCCTTGCGGATCTTTTTGCAGATTTCAAAGCCATCCACGCCCGGCAGCATCAGATCCAGGATAAAGAGGTCAAAATCCTCTGCCAGCGCCCGCGCCAGACCGGTATCGCCGCGATTCTCGATCTCTACCTCAAAGCCGGAAAGTTCCAGATAATCCTTCTCCAGCTCAGCGATGCTCTCTTCGTCTTCCACGATCAGAATTCTGCTCATGTTCTTCCTCCTGTTTTTCCTGATATTTGCGCAGCACAAAATGTATGGTCGTACCGGTCCCCTCCAGGCTGGTGGCCCAGATGCGTCCGCCGTGGTCTTCGATGATCTTTTTCACGATGGACAGGCCGATACCGGAACCGCCGGTAGCGGAATTCCGGGATGAATCCGTGCGGTAGAAGCGATCAAAGATATAAGGGAGATCCTTCGCGCCGATACCCTTGCCGTTATCTTCGATCTCCACCCGGACAAAATCGCCGTCATCCCGCAAGCGCAGGCTCATAATGCCCTGTTTCTTATCCATATATTTGATGGAATTGCTGATAATATTGTTGACCACCCGCTTCAGCTGTTCGGCGTCCCCGATGATCTCTGCCTTTTCCTCCAGGAGATCCGAATAAGTCAGCTCTATGCCTCGGGACTCCAGCTCCATGGCCAGCTCCTCCGCGCAGTCCGCGAAGTAATCCTTCACCGAGATACGTGTGAAGTTATAAGGAATGCGGTTGGTGTCGATCTTGGAATACAGCGTCAGCTCATCCAGCAGTTTTTCCATATCGCAGGCCTTATTGTAGATGGTATGGATATATTTGGTCATCCGCTCCGGGCTGGCCGCCACACCGTCCAGAATGCCCTCGCAGTAGCCCTTCACGGCTGTCAGCGGGGTCTTCAGATCATGGGAGATGTTGCTGATGAGGACCTTATTTTCCCGGTCGTACTGAATCTTCTCCTCCTGCGTCTGCCTCAGCCGCACGCGCATGGCCTCAAAGTCCTGACAGAGCTCACTGATCTCATCCGCCCCCGTTACCTGCAGGGAAAAATCCAGGTCCCCGTCCTTGATGGCCCGGGTCGCCTTCTGCAGGGTAGCAATGGGCTTTACGATGGAGTTATACAGCCAGCTGGTCAGCAGCACGGCCGTGATCACCAGCACCAGAATGATCATGACGGCCACCTGGGACAGGATCTCCTGATAGGCGGGGTCCAGCTGCGAAAGAGACGGCAGATGCATGAACCGTCCCATCAGCAGCAATGATATTCCCATCAGGGCCAGCGGCATCAGGATGACCGCCAGGAAGGCCAGAATGATTTTTGTCTGCAGTTTCATAGATTATTCCTCTTACCGGAAACGAATTTTTTTACAAGTGGTCCCGGAAAACATCAGTGCGTCGCGGCTGCCGGTCATCACGATCTTGGACACAGCTCCGTCCATGCTCCCCTCAAAGCGGACGCCGCCGCTGCCGCTTAAGATCTGGCAGTCGCTGCCGTTATACATCAGAACATTCTCGCCGGAAAATTCCACGCTGGTATAATCAAAGGTGATTTCGGTGGTATAGACCGCGTGTCCCGCGCCGTCGTAGACGTGGAGTTCTCTGCCGCCGTCCTTTTCCGCGATCACGCCCACACGGTCCTCCCCGGTGAAAACGCTGTAGATTTCTGTCTCAAAGGGAATGCTGGTCACCAGCTTGGGATTGCTCTCGTTCCTCAGGGAGTAAAAATCCACCTGGGCGTCCCCAAAGGCTACCGCCGCGTGGTCTGTCAGATATTTCACCTCCGGGAACATGGTCTCCCCATAGGTAAAATAGCCCACGATACGGTTGGAATCACTTTTGCCGACATCAAAATTATAAAAGACCACCCGGTTCTGCATGCTTCCCTGATCCATATAGACCACGGAGGTCATCAGTCCCGTGCCGCTGGGCGACAGGGAAAGATCCATCGGGAAGCCGTCTCCCGCCAGCTTTGTCTTGATGCGGATGTCCAGTTCCGCACCATTCTTATCATAAAAATAGATGTAGTTGACGTCAGGCTCATCCAGTTCCAGCGCCACGACTCCGTGGGAGGATACGGCAAAGTTCAGGATAGGCAGATTGGTGGTAACGGTACCGGTCACGCCCTCCGGTCCGAAAATGACCGCCGTCTCCGACTGGATATCCGCCACGGCCCCGTATTTTCCGTTCACCCGGGCCTGTGGGCTGGTCATTTTATAGCCGTAATTCCACAGGATTTCCCCGCCCGCACTGATGGCGGCAACACCTTCCCGCGTCATCTTCAGCACCTGATTGTTGAACACCTCATAGGAAGCATCGCTGCTGCCCACATCCTCCTTCTCCCATGAGACCGAGATCTTATGGAAGGTAAAGTTGCTGCCGATGCTGCGGATGCCCAGAAAGACCAGGACCGCGATCACCAGAATGGCTCCCCGCCGGAACCACAGATACCGGCGGTGGCTCTGCGCGGCCTCGTCCAGTTCTTCTACATCCTTCAGTGTCAGGTCCGGCAAAATCCGGCCCCGCAGCAGGCGTTTTTTCTCCTGGCGCCCCAGGTCATTGGTATCAGCCATATATTTTCACTCCGGTCTATTCTTGAATATGCTCCATGGCCTGCGCGATCATGCTCCGCACGTGGTCATCGTCCAGGCTGTAGTACATCAGCTTTCCCTCCCGGCGGCTCTTTACCAGCCGGTTCTGCTTCAGCAGACGGAGCTGATGTGAAATGGCGGAGGGTGTCAGTTCCAGTACGTCCGCCAGATCGTTGACGCAGATCTCCTCCAAAGACAGGAGATGCAGAATGCGGATGCGCGTGGAATCACCGAAAGCCTTGAACAGCTCCGAGAGACGGGTGCACTCCTCCTCACAGGGAAGGCACTTCCGAAAGCGATCCCGCTCTTCTTCATTTTTCAGTGCACGACCTTCTTCAGATAATTCCGCTCTCTTCGCCATGAAATCCTCCTTTGGCAGGGCTGTTCTCGCCGCAGTATCGGCACGGATTTGTAGTTCCTAATCGCAACCAGATACTCTTATTAGAGTAACACAAGTCGACCTCCCGCGCAAGTTTATATTGACGTAGGGAGACTCATTCGGGGGAATGCTCTCCGGGAAGACTCTCCGGGAAGACTCTCCGGGGAAGGTTCTCCGGGGAAGGCTTCTAGGATGGCGCTTGGCACCTGCCGTCGAAATATGCAAATATGAGGTGTTTGACTGACTTTACAACCCGGAACCAAGTCAATTGATTCGCGTCAGAAAAGCTTCCCAGGGGATTTGTGCAAAAATAGCTTCCTGCAGATTATTTACAACCCAATCCTACTAAGAACTACAGTATAGATGACACAATTCCGGGTTGTAAAAGCTTGAATGATATATGAATTTGCACAAATGGCATCAGCCAATTAACATATTTTAAAATTCTGTTGGTCGTATGGGTTGTAAATTCCATGGCAATTCTTGGTTTTGCACAAAAACCAGAAACGAGGCTGCCGTACGGATCATAGCTTCGTACAACAGCCTCTAGGTTTGCTTTCCTACACATTCTTCAGAAATAACGCGCGAACGGCGTTCAGCACGCACAGTACCATGACGCCTACATCGGCAAAAATGGCCAGCCACATTCCGGCAGCGCCGATGGCGCCGAGCACCAGGCAGATTCCTTTTACGCCGAGCGCAAAGATGATATTCTGCCATACGATGCGCAGGCATTTACGGGAAATGCGGATCGCTTTTCCAATCTTGCGGGGGTCATCATCCATCAGGACCACATCGGCCGCCTCGATGGCTGCATCTGATCCCAGGGCGCCCATCGCGATGCCTACATCCGCGCGGGAAAGTACCGGTGCATCGTTGATGCCGTCGCCCACGAAGGCTACCTTCGGACGTTTAGGATCTTCTTCCGCGCCTCCTGCAGCCTGCCGGATCAGCTCTTCCACCGCTTCCACTTTCTGCGCCGGAAGCAGTTCCGCGCGCACGGTATCGATCCCGACTGTCTTTGCCACGGATTCCGCCACTGCGGAAGCATCGCCGGTCAGCATGACCGCCTGTCGCACGCCGGCGCGCTTCAGCCCGTCCATAGCTGCTTTCGCTTCCGGCTTGATCTCATCCGCAATAACTACACAGCCGGCGTACTTACCTTCTGCTGCCACGAACACCTTGGTGCCTGTAGTTTCCGGTACCTCAGGAATCACAATTCCAAGGCGATCCATCAGTTTTTCGTTACCGGCAGCCACGTTTCTTCCTTTATATACTGCCGTCACGCCGTGACCGCTGATTTCCTGTACATCGGTTACCGCGGCAAGCTCTGTCTCCTGCCCGAACGCCTGCCGCAGGCTGCGGCTGATGGGATGCGAGGAATGGGATTCCGCGTAAGCCGCCATTTCCAGCAGATCTTCTTTTGTGAATCCTTCCGCCGGATGCACCTCTGTGACCGCAAAGTTTCCTTTGGTAACGGTGCCCGTCTTATCGAAGGCAACCGTGCGCACCTGCGAAAGTGTCTCCAGGTAGTTGGAGCCCTTGATCAGGATTCCCTGGTTGCTTGCCCCTCCAAGGCCCGCGAAAAATGTCAGCGGGATGCTGATGACCACGGCACAAGGGCAGCTGATGACCAGGAAGGTGCAGGCGCGGTAGATCCAGGTAAAGAGCTGTACCTCCCGGCCTGTAATCGCCAGGAAGACCGGCGGCAGCACCGCCAGGGCCAGGGCCGCATAGCACACCAGCGGGGTGTACCAGCGGGCGAACTGGGAAATAAAGTTTTCGGACCGGGATTTGCGCGCCGCTGCATTCTCTACCAGATCCAGGATTTTTGAGGCGGTGGACTCGTCAAATTCCGCCGTCGTGCGGATGCGCAGCACACCGTTTTCATTGATACATCCGGAGAGCACTGTATCCCCGGGACGTGCAGCTCTGGGGACGCTCTCCCCTGTGAGCGCCGCGGTGTTCAGCATGGACTCACCGCTCAACACCACACCATCCAGCGGGATCTTCTCCCCGGGATTGACCACGATCACGGAATCCACTTCCACCTCATCCGGATCCACGCGGCTGACTTCTCCGTCTTCCTCCAGATTGGCATAATCCGGACGGATGTCCATCAGTTCGCTGATATTCCGGCGGGAGCGCCCGACCGCGATGCTTTGGAACAGTTCTCCTACCTGGTACAGCAGCATGACCGCCACGGCCTCCAGGTAATCGCCGCTTCCGGTATGTATACCGTCGTAAATGCCCACCGCGATGGCGCCGAGGGTGGCGACTGTCATCAGAAAACATTCATCGAAGACCTGATGATTCTTTATGCCTTTAACGGCTTTCCGGAGGACATCCCAGCCCACGATCAGGTAGGGGATCATGTAGAGCGCCAGCTGCAGCCACCAGAACGGAATCGATTTTTCCGCAATTTTTACAATGATAAGACAAACCAGCGCGGCTAAGATCCGCGCCAGCATGTTCTTTTGTTTCTTATTCATAGAGTAGGCCTGATTTCCTTTTACAGATATACTTCGCAGTCGTCTTCGACCTTTCTGCAGGCTTCACGGACTTTGGGCATGACCTCTGCGGGATCTGCGCCTTCTTCGAATTCTACTTTCATCTTGAGGGTCATGAAGGAGACGACCGCATCCTTCACACCGGGGGTATTCTTTGCCGCCACCTGCATCTTTTCCGCACAGTTTGCACAGTCTACTTCGATCTTATAAGTCTTCTTCATGATGAACCTCCTGAGGAATTGATAATCATTTTCAATTTTGAACATTTGAGCAATCGTTCAATTGATGGTTTTATTATAACATGTCCTATTGAAATGTCAAGAGGTGTTTTAGTATCAAAATATACGTCTGGATGTAACAATAACTATAGGGCTGCAGCCCCCTGTATATTACGTAATTCTTAATACTTTTATAACATCTCCTTTCTTGAATATATGCTGAACAAATGATATATTTAATCTAGTAAACGATTAAGTAGATTTACTATAGATTATTTCAGAAAGGAGCTATTATGAAAAGCCACAAAAATGTATTACTGGCACTCTTTACCTTTGCGCTGGTGCTGCTGGCTTCTCCTGTCTTTGCTGTAACGGGCATTAACGGCGGCAAGGCAGTCGGCGCAGAGCTTTCCGCCGTCTCCAAGGACAGCTATACCGCAAGGACGACCGCCAACCTGAACCTGCGCAGCAGCATGAGCACCAAGAACAAATCCAACGTGATCCTGGTGATCCCGAAGGATTCCGTGGTGACCGTTCGCAGCCACGAAGAGAACAACTGGTATCAGGTCATCTATAATGGCAAGACCGGTTATGTAAAGGGTGGTCTGATCACCGAGAATACGGATACCATGAAGACGACCGCAGCTCTGCGTCTGCGCACGGAAATGAACACCAAGAACAAAAAGAACATTATCCTGGTCATGCCCAAAGGCAGTATGGTGGATGTGATCGCCCGCTATAAGAACAAATGGGCGCTGGTCAACTATAAGGGAAAGAACGGCTACTGCTCCTCCTCTTACTTAATCAAGGCCGAATCCAACAAGATTCCGGTGAAGGTGACCACCACGAACCTGCGGATGCGCAGCTCCATGAACTCTAAGAGCAAAAAGAATGTGATTCTGGTCATCCCGAAGGGAAATAAAGTAGAAGTCATCAGCGAGCAGGACGGCGGCTGGATGAAGGTCAAATATGGCAAGAAGACCGGTTACGTAATGTCCAAGTATCTGCGGAACGGCAATGAGAATGCCTCTTCCACCGGCGAGGTCAAGACTATGACCGCGAACGTGAACATCCGCAGCTCCAAGAGCACTGCCAGCAAGAAGAACATCATCACCACCGCCAAGAAGGGCAAGGTCATCACCATCATTTCCGCGGAAGGCGGCGGCTGGTACAAAGTAAAATACGGCAACAAGGAAGGATACATGAAGAGCAAACGCTGGAAATAAGGTTTGATCTTTTTCGGACAGGGGTTGAGCCCCTGTCCTTTTTTATATCTTGACAAGCCAGGGTAGCTATGCCAGAATACAAGGCAGTCAAACGATAAACGATATCTCGTTTTGCATCAAACAATCGCAAGATGAAAGGGCCTGTTTTGCATCAGGAATCCGAACAGGAGGATCGGTATGAAATATGTTTTTACCGGCGGAACGCTTCTTCTGAGAAAGGGAGGACGTTTTGTTACGGAGAATAAAGATCTGTATATAAAGGATGGCGTTATTGAAGCTATTCGGGAGAGCGGACCAGAGGGGCCGGCTCCCGGGTATGAAAAGGTGGATGCTTCCGGCAAGCTGCTGATGCCGGGACTGATCAACACACACACCCACGCCTACATGACGATCCTCCGCAATTACGCGGATGATGTTCCTTTTATGGCTTGGCTGTTCGATAAAGTCTCCCCGGCGGAAGAACAGATCACGCCGGAGGATGCCTATACCGGCAATCTGCTGGCTTTTGCGGAGATGATCACAAGCGGCACCACCACCTACACAGACATGCACATGTTCTGCGGAAAGTCTCCGGCAGCCGCGCAGGAAGCCGGCATGCGGGCCTTTATCGGCCGCGGATTGGTGGGGGAAGATCTGTATACGGATGGTCTTTCCCGCTTCCAGGAAGCGCTGAAGGAGCAGGCAGAATATGAAAGCGACCGTATCCGCTTTACCCTGGCGCCGCATGCCATCTACACCTGTTCGCCGAAGTTTTATGCGCAGGTGTCCGAAGAGGCCGAAAAGCGAGGACTGCTGAAGCAGACACACCTGTCCGAGAGCAAAACAGAACTGAATGACTGTCTGAAGAATTACGGAAAGACGCCGGTGGCGGTGCTGCAGGAGACCGGATTCCTGGATGGCGGAGCCCTTCTTGCTCACTGCGTGCAGATGCAGCCGGGCGACATTGAACTGATTCGGGCAAGCGGCTCATCCGTGGTCACAAATCCCGCCAGCAACGCCAAGCTTGGGAATGGTTTTGCACCTGTTTCTGATTTTCTGGCTGCAGGCGTCAATCTCTGCCTGGGAACGGATGGAACGGCCAGTAACAATACCCTGAACCTGTTCCGGGAAATGGGCCTGCTTTCTCTGATCCACAAGGGGCTCACCGAGGATCCCACGGCACTCTCCGCGCAGCAGGTGCTGGAAGCAGTGACCGTGAATGCGGCGAAGGCGCTGGGCATGGAAGGAAAACTGGGTGTTCTGCAGGAAGGAGCCCTGGCGGATATCATTGCACTGGATCTGTGTCAGCCGAACATGTATCCCGGGAACAATGTGGTCTCCTCTCTGGTTTATTCCGCCAACGGTTCGGAAGTATGTGATGTCATAATCGACGGCCGTTTTGTGATGAAAGACCGCCAGCTGACCACCATTGATCTGGAAAAGGTGTATCATGAAAGCCACAGCTGGTCACGATTTCTACGTTATAGACACTGATTTAAGAAAGATAAGGAAAGAATCATGAGTATTATCAGAGATGCCGCCCTGGCGCCGTCCGGGCACAAGAAAATTGACTGGGTCCGCTCCTTTATGCCCGCGCTGGGGCAGATCGAGAAGCAGTTCGAGAAAGAAAAGCCTTTTGCGGGTATGAAGATTGCCGTCTCCGTACATCTGGAGGCCAAGACCGCCAACCTTGGGCTTGTGCTGAAGGCCGGCGGGGCTGATGTGTATCTGACCGGCTGCAATCCTCTTTCCACGCAGGATGATGTGGCTGCCGCCGTGGCAGACCGCGGCGTGGAGACCTTCGGCATCCACGGGGTCACCATGGAGGAATATGAGGATCTGCTGGCCAAGACGCTGGCCTGCCATCCGGACCTGATCGTAGACGATGGCGGAGACCTGATCCATCTGCTGGGCGGCCGCTGCAGTGAATACGCAGACCGGCTAATCGGCGGCTGCGAGGAGACCACCACCGGCATTCACCGGCTGCACGCCAGAGAGCGCGACAACGCGCTGCCCTGCGCCATGATGGCCGTCAACGATGCGAAGGCCAAGCACTATTACGATAACAAATACGGCACGGGCCAGTCCGTCTGGACCTCTATCATGGATACCACCAATCTGATCGTGGCGGGCAAGGCCGTGGTCATCGCCGGCTACGGCTGGTGCGGCAAAGGCGCTGCCATGCGGGCCAAGGGAATGGGCGCCGATGTGATCGTTACGGAGATCGATCCCTTTAAGGCACTGGACGCCACCATGGACGGCTTCCGCATTATGCCCATGGATGAGGCCGCTAAATACGGCGATATCTTTGTGACCGTGACCGGCTGCAAGGATGTTATTACCGAGCGGCATTTTGCGGTGATGAAGGATCACGCGATTCTCTGCAACGCGGGACATTTTGACTGCGAGATCGATGTCGCCAGACTGAAAGAGATTGCTGTCACGGCGGAAGAAAACCGGAAGAACATTATGGGTTATACCCTTCCGGACGGCCGCACGTTGCATGTGCTGGGCGAGGGCCGGCTGGTGAACCTGGCCTGCGGCATGGGCCATCCCGCGGAAATCATGGACATGTCCTTCGCCGTGCAGGCGCTGAGCCTGAAATGGCTGGCAGAGCACCGGGGCAGCCTGGAAAAGAAGGTCTATGAGGTCCCCGCTTCCATTGATGATGAAATCGGCCGTTACAAGCTGGCCGCCATGGGCCTTTCCATTGACAAACTGACGCCCGAGCAGGAAGCCTACCTGCGCGGGTGGTAATGACGGGCCACACCACCGTCCCCAGGTCCACCCTGCGAAGAAAAAAATTACCGCCTGTCATAGCTTGGCAGGCGGTATTTTTTTTTCTTTCTATGGTTAGCTTCTGCGGTTTTCCTTTTTCACCCAGAAATGCCACTTCGGAGCCTTCGGCATCGGCTGAAAATCACTGTTCTCACGCAGCAATTTCAAAATTAGATTGCGGGCACAGATCTATGTTGACGTATCTTGACAGGTCCTGCTGCCACAAGTATCATTAATAATTGCATAAAGGAGGGCGTTGATAATGAAAGAAATACCTATTACAGATTTTGAGGGCGTCCGCATCGGCCAGACTGAGAATGAGACGGCCGGTACCGGCTGTACGGTCTTTATCTGCGCAGAGGGTATGCGCGCAGGACTTGATGTAAGAGGCGGAGGTCCCGCCTCCCGGGAGAGCCAGCTGCTGAATCCGCTGATGTCGGCGCAGGTGCTCCACGCGATTGTGCTGTCTGGGGGAAGCGCCTACGGACTGGGCGTGGCAGACGGCGTCATGAAATATCTGGAAGAACACGGCATCGGTTTCGACACCGGATTTGCTCTGGTTCCCCTGGTAGCCCAGGCAGATCTCTATGATCTTTCCGTGGGCGATGCTGCCGTGCGGCCGGATGCAAAGATGGGATACGAGGCTGCCCGGATTGCCTTCGAGGCACCAAATTACCGGGACGGGAACTATGGTGTCGGCTGCGGTGCCACCGTCGGCAAGATCCTTGGCATGGAAACATGCATGAAAACCGGCATCGGAAGCTATGCCATTCAGATCGGTGATCTGAAGGTAGGCGCCGTAGTTGCGGTAAACGCCCTGGGAGATGTATTCGACTGGCGGACCGGAACGCAGATCGCAGGGTTGCTGACGGAGGACAGGAAATCCCTGCGCAGCACGGTAGATGTCATGTGCGCTTCCACAGAGGTGGTGGAAAACCGTTTTACCGGAAACACTACCCTGGCAGTCGTCCTGACCAACGCTGCCTTTACGAAATCTCAGCTCTGTAAAATTGCAGGGATGGCCCACGACGGATACGCCAGATCCATCCGACCGGTCCACACCTCCGCCGACGGCGACAGCATTTACGCCGTATCGGCCAGCGATGTTTCGGCGGATATGGATCTGACGGGGACACTGGCTGCTGAAGCAGTCAGTGAGGCGATCTCGCGGGCGGTAAAGAATGCTTCGGGTGCCTATGGATATCCCGCATTCCGTGATATCAAGTAAAAAAAGGGACCGGGGAAAATCCCCGGTCCGACTTCGCTATGGGAATGATTCACTTATCCCTCGATAGCGATATACTTCTTTTCTTCTACTTCCGGCTTCTTCTCCATCTTAGGTACGACCACTGTCAGGATACCATCGGCGAACTTCGCCTTGATGTCTTCCTGTGTGACGTCCTCACCCACGTAGAAGCTCCGGCTCATGCTGCCGGAATAACGCTCCTTGCGGAGGTATTTGCCGTTGTCATCCTTCTTGTCATTGTTCTCGGCGTGGTTGGCTGCAATGGTCAGATATCCGTTCTTTAGATCTGCCTTCACATCTTCCTTCGTGAAGCCCGGAAGTTCCATCTCGATATGATAGGCATCTTCTGTTTCCTTGATATCTGTGCTCATGGAACGAGTCGTACCTCTGGCTGTTCTGGCCGGGGCAAAGAAGCTGTCGCCGAAAAATTCATCAAACAAACTATCCGAAAAATCATCTCTAAAGATACTAGGTACAAACATCATAAATGCCTCCTTCTATAGCCACTGCCTTTCGGCAGTTCAATTCGTGTTCACTTTGACTCTTGTTCAGTGTTTACTTTTCTGCAGCCTGTGGCTGCCGCCTACAGCTTATTCAATCGTGATCCTGCGTTCTTCCTCGGCTCTCTCATAAGCCTTCTTCGGAATGGTCAGCGTCAGGACGCCGTCCTTGTAGGCTGCCTGAATGTCCTGCGTGCGGATCTCTCCGACATAGAACCTTCTCTGGCATCGACCCGCGTAACGCTCTCTGCGGATCGTCTTTGCAGTTTCTTCTTTCCGGAAGTCTGCTTCTACGGTCAGATATTCATTCTCCACATAGGCCTGAATCTTATCCTTCGCGCAGCCCGGCAGATCAATGTCCAGGAAATAGGCTTCCTCATTTTCCCTCAGGTCGCTCCGCATCAGATCATTTCTACGTTCCATCATGAAAATCCCTTCTTTCTATGTACTGGCCGGGAAGTTGTTCCCGACCGGGTCTGCTTTCCTATCCGGGGTCTCTTTTCGATCTCTTTCGATCTCCTTTCCCTTCGGACAGTTACGTTATACCACTTCTGTTAGCACTCGTCAAGAGTGAGTGCTAACATTTTTTGTGAAGTTTTTGTGAAATACAGACCTGTTTCAGATGCAAGCCCTCATCGCATACAACGTAGTCCGCTGCTTTACCAATCTCTATCGAGCCAATCCTATCATCCGCACCGATCCTGCGGGCGGGATTTATCGTGGCTGCGCGGATGGCCTCCTCCTCCGGGATACCGAAGCGGACCGCATTGCGCATGCAATCAAACAGATGGGTGGCGGAACCGGCGATGGTCCCGTCGCCGAGCCTTGCAATATGGTCTTTCAGCGTGACGGTCTGTCCGCCCAGCTCATAGGTGCCGTCAGGCATGCCGCAGCAGCGCAGGGAATCGGAGATCAGACAGATTCGGCCCGGGAACAGTTTGAACGCTATACGCACGGCACTGGGATGCACATGAATCCCGTCGCAGATCAGCTCCGCTGTAACAGTATCCCGTTCCGCGGCGGCGCCGATCACGCCGGGATGGCGGTGATGAATCGGCGGCATCGCATTGAAAAGATGTGTCAGATGACAGGCGCCTGCATCAAACATTGCGGCGGCCTGTTCGTAATCCGCATCCGTGTGAGCTGCAGACACGGTGCAAAGAGCCCTTGCCCTCGCGGCAAACTCCGCCGCGCCGGGCAGCTCCGGCGCCACATCCACCAGGCAGATCTGTCCGTTGCAGCTGTCATAGAGACTGCGGAACGCCTCAAAATCCGGATCACGCAGATACGCCCCATTCTGCGCGCCCTTTTTCTTTTCAGCGAGGAACGGCCCCTCCATATGAATGCCCACAACACGGGCACAGCCCGCAGGCCGTTTATCCTGCAGCTGCTTCGCCGTTTGGAAGGCTGCTTGCAGCGCCTCCAGAGGAAGCGTCATGGAGGTCGGTGCAAAGGCGGTAATCCCGTTTGCCGCAAGATAGGAGGCCATGCATCGGAGGCCATCGAGATTGCCGTCCGAAAAATCCGCGCCTGCAGCACCGTGGATGTGGATGTCCACCAGGCCGGGGATCACTTTTGCGCCGCAGAGATCCTCTCCTCCTCTGTCGAGGCCAGGAATTATTTCCGTAAAGACTCCGTCCTCCACCCGGAAGCCGCCGCAGACATAGCCTTCCGGTGTAAACACTTTTGCATTGCAGTACAACATAACAGGACACACCTCCTGGCTTCATATTATCTTTCACGCACCTACCCGTCAAGCGCAACGCATCGTTTTCGACACACATAGCCAGACATCGTTTATAATTTTTTTGTATATTTTCTGCTAAAATTGCGATATACTACGAGCAGGAATCATTTAACTAACTAACCGAAAGGAAGGTACCCCATGGCTCTTCAGACATATGAGAAAGAACATCTGCGCAGGCTGCGGAACCTGCTTCCCGAATGTACCGTTCTTCTGAAAAAAGACGGCCGTTTCCCGCTGGACGCCCCCGGTGAGATCGCCCTCTTCGGAAGCGGCGCCAGAAATACGGTCTTCGGCGGCACCGGGTCCGGGGAGGTCAACTCCCGTTTCCGCATTTCTATAGAAAAAGGACTGGAACTGGCTGGATTCACCGTCACAACAAAACCTTGGCTGGATGCTTTCGATCAGATCCTGGCCGACGCCAAGGTCCGATTCATCAAGGAAATCAAAGCGCGCGCCCGGAAGAAACACCGTCTGGCCGTGATGGAGGGCATGGGCGCTGTCATGCCTCAGCCCGAATACGATCTGCCGCTGGAAGGCGCCGGCACCACGGCACTCTATGTGCTCTCCCGGATCTCCGGGGAAGGAAATGACCGTCTGAATACCGCCGGGGATATTCTCCTCACGCCCTCCGAGATCCGCGACATCCTGGCGCTGGACCGCAAATACGACCGGTTCATGCTGGTTCTGAATGTCGGCGGCCCGGTCGATCTGAGCCCGGTCCTTTCCGTCGGCAACATCCTTGTGCTCTCTCAGCTAGGCGCTGCCACCGGCGTCGCCCTTGCCGATCTTCTCCTTGGGAAGACCGTTCCCTCCGGAAAGCTGACCACCACATGGTCTGCCTTGGAAGATTATAGCAGCATCGGAGACTTTGGTGAACATGACGATACCCGCTACCGGGAGGGAATCTATGTCGGATACCGCTATTTTGACAGCGTCGGCAAAAAGGCGCTCTTTCCTTTCGGATACGGCATCGGGTATACCGACTTTGCGGTCTCCGATGTCCACACTGCGCTGGATGGCGAGACCGTTACGGTAGCCGCCCGGATAGAAAACACCGGCGCCTATGCCGGCAGAGAGACCCTTCAGGTCTATCTCTCTTCCCCGGCCGGCCGGCTCGACCAACCGTATCAGAGCCTCGCAGCCTTTGTTAAGACGGACCTTCTTGCTCCCGGGGAGTCACAGACCGTCGAAGCTTCCTTCCTGCTCTCCGAGTGCGCCTCCTACGATACCGAACAGAGCTGTTTTGTGCTGGAGGCCGGCGATTACATCGTCCGCACGGGGACCTGCAGCGCCTGCAGTCAGCCGGCAGCCATTCTGCGGCTTGAAAGCGAAATCACTGTCAGCAAACACCGCCGTCTGAAACGAACCGCCGACTTCCTGGACTGGAAGCCGGAAACGCCCGTTCCGTGCGAGCTGCCGGATGATCTGCCGGTTCTCGGTGTAGATCCGGACAGCATCTGCTGCCGGGAAGTCATCTATGACGTTCCCCCGGAGATCGATCCTCTTGTGGAAACCCTGACCGACGAGCAGCTTTCCACCCTGTGCTGCGGCGCCTACGATCCGAAGGGCGGCATGTTGAGTGTCATCGGAAACGCCAGCTTTTCTGTGGCCGGCGCCGCCGGAGAGAGCTCTCACATTGCGGAAGCGCAGGGCTTCCCCGCCGTCGTGATGGCAGACGGCCCCGCAGGACTCCGTCTTTCCCGGGACTATATCAAGGATGAGCATGGCGCCACCTCCCTCGGGCTTTCCATGCCCGAGACCATGGCGGATTTCCTGCCGAAGCCTGCCACAATGCTCATGTCCCTCACGCAGAAGAAGCCGAAAGCCGGCCAAGAGATCCTGCATCAGTACTGCACCGCCATCCCGATCGGAACGGCCATTGCCCAGAGTTTTAACCCTGGTCTTGCCGAAACCTGCGGCGATATCGTGGGGACAGAGATGCTCCGCTTCGGCGTGCACCTGTGGCTTGCACCGGCCCTCAACATCCATCGCTCCATCCGCTGCGGGCGCAACTTCGAATACTTCTCGGAGGATCCGCTGGTGAGCGGGCTCATAGCCGCTGCCATCACGAACGGCGTACAGCGTCATCCTCACTGCGGGACCACCATCAAACATTACTGCGTCAACAATCAGGAGACCAACCGTTTCAATTCCAACAGCATCGTCAGCGAGCGTGCGATGCGGGAGATCTACCTGAAAGGATTCGGCATCTGTGTCCGGAAATCCCAGCCGCTTGCCGTGATGACCTCCTATAATCTGCTGAACGGCGTGCACACATCGGAGAGCCGGGATCTCATCGAGAATGTCCTGCGGTGCGACTTCGGCTATGAGGGCGTGGTCATGACCGACTGGGTCATCTCCGGTATGGAGGATAAGACCTCCATTCACCGCAGCGCCGTATCCAATGAAATCGTCGCTTCCGGCAACGACGTCGTGATGCCCGGCAGCAAGAAAGATGATGAGAACATCCGGAAAGCACTGGCAGACGGACGTCTCAGCAGAGAACAGCTTATGGTGAATGCCAGCCGACTGCTGAAAATCGCAAGAAAACTGACTGCCGAGTAAAAATGACCCGGGGAGGGTGACGTGATTGAACCACATCACCCTCCCCGGGTCTATGAAGAAAACATCGCGTGACTCCGCACTTCGCGCTCCCGTCATGCCGTCTTTCCCCAGTGTTCTCGCCGCGATCACCTCCGGAATCGGGATCAGCGGGAATTCCGCCGCATCATCTGTTCCCGCCAGGATTTCATCACAAAGCAGCAGCACTTCATCCAGGATCTGCTTACCAACTTCTGGAATTTCATGGCAGAGATACACGGAATCATATTCGTTCTCCCGCTGCTTCAGCCGCAGCAAGTTTTCCTGATAGATGTCGATCCCCTTGTCACCTATTTTCCGGAATAAAACTCTGTGGACGTCGGATTTGTCTGGATCAGCACGGAGCTCTGAT